>CAZNDQ010000240.1:0-6496 GCA_964571825.1 uncultured Planctomycetales bacterium
AGCCCAACATCCCCGAGTCCGTTGCCATCGGCGAATACTACGTCGCCGCCCGCGACATCCCTCCCTGCAACGTCCTGCGCCTCCCCCTGCCGCCGATCGCCACCTTCGACGAAGCCATCCAGTTCCTCGCCGACCCCATCGACCAGTACATCGCCGCGCAGGGCCTCACCGACCAGATCGACTACATCGTACTCACCAAGGGCATCCCCTACCGCTTCGCCCCCGCGCTGCGCGATTCCGTCGCCTCGATCCTCTTTTCCCGCGAGACTGAAGTGTGGGACGGCTCCTGTGACCTCGGCGGCTGGCCGCTGCGCAACCCCTACTACCGCGCCGCCGAGTCCTTTGATTACAACCGGCAGTACGTCCGCTCGACGGTCCCGCTGCGCAATCGGCGTCTGGTGATGATGCTCAGCGGCTTTTCCCTCGACGGCGCGTACCGCAATATCGACTCCGGCGTCGCTGCCGACGAGACGCACCCCGACGGCACGATCTATTTCTTCAGCGCGCGCCTCACCGCCAACCAGCCACGCCTAACACCGCGCCATACCCAGATCGCGCCCACCCGCGCCGAACTGGACAGCCTCGGCGTCGCCAGCCAGCACTTCGTCGTCGCCACCGAGGATGAGGCGAGCCTTTACGACGCTCCCGACGTCATGGGCTACTTCACCGGCACAACGCGCGCCGAAGTCCTCTCCAATACCTACCGCCCCGGCGCCGTCGCCGACCACCTCACCAGCTTCGGCGGCATCCTCCTTCAGGCCGGCGGTCAGATGTCGATCCTCGAGTTCACCGACGCCGGCGTCGCCGGCTCCTCCGGCACCGTCACCGAGCCCTGCAACTTCTCCGCTAAGTTCGTCAACGCCCTGCTCTACACCCGCTACGCCGTCGGCTTCAACCTCGCCGAATCGCTCTGGATGAGCCTCGACCAGCCGTGGCAGTCGATCCTCGTCGGCGACCCGCTCGCCTCGCCCTGGGCCGTCCGCCCGGTCGTCACCATTCTCTCGCCGGACAGCGACGTCATCGTCGTCAACGGCCAGCTCCCTCTTCACCTGACCGCCGTACACCCGCGCGGCGACTGCCTCTCCCGCATCGACCTCTTCCTCGACGGCAAGTACCTCCAGACTCTTACCGACCTCCGCGCCCCGGCCGGTAACGTCATCACATTGACTGCCGACGGCATCCCGCTCACCTACACGACCGCCGGCGGCGAGGACGCCCACGACATTCTCCGCGCACTACGGGGCGCATCGGCCGCCTGGCCCGCTGTGACCGCCGTCCTCCCCGCCACCGAGCCCAACCGCTCCGGCTACATCAACGTCCAGGCGCTCACCGCCGGCACCGCCGGCAATGGCATTCCCGTCTCCGTCGCGGCTGCGCAAGGCAACGCCTCCACCCTCGGCGTCGCCGTCCGCGCCGACGGCTCACAGCTCGTCGGCGGCCGCAATCTCGACACCGTCAACGAAACCGCCGCCGTGCCGGCCATCTGCCACGTCTACGCCTCCGTCGGTCGCCCCACCATCGACCTCCAGACCGTCGTCCCGCTCGGCGCGATTCCCGACGGCGACCACGAACTGCGCGTTGTCGCCTACCAGGGCGACGCCGTCATGACGCAGGGCTACGCCAAACTGCGCTTCATTTCCAAGTATGGTGCCGAGGGCGACGTCAACGGCGACGGCCTGATCAACCTCCTCGACTTCAACACCTTTGCCGCCTGCTATGGCCTCGACGCCCCCGACTCTGAGACCTGCACGCCGCCCGTCTTCGATGCCTGCGACCTCACCGGCGATAACCGCATCAACGTCGTCGATTTTGCCACGTTCGCCGTCAATTTCGACGGCTGACGCCGGGCCGCAGGCGTCGAGCACCCGGCCGTTGTCCGCGCCGTTTTGCCGCGTTATCCTCGTGCCCGATTGGCCGATTCCGCTCGGAAAGGCAGGTGACGCTTGAACCCCGTCCGCGCCGAACGTCTCAACGCCCTCCCCCCCTACCTGTTCGTCGAGATCGACCGCAGGAAGAACGAAGCCGTCGCCGCCGGCCGCGACGTGATCAACCTCGGCGTCGGTGACCCCGACCTGCCCACGCCGCCCTTCATCGTCGAGCGGATGCAGGCCGAGGTTGCCCGCTCCGCCAACCACACCTACCCCCCCGGCATCGGCATCCCCGAACTCCGCACCGCCATCGCCGACTGGTTCGCCCAGCGCTTCGGCGTCGCCCTCGACCCCGCCCGCGAAGTGCTCGTCCTCATCGGCAGCAAGGAAGGCCTCGGCCACCTCCCGCTCGCCGTCGTCAACCCCGGCCAGACGGTCCTCGTCCCGCAGCCCGGCTACCCGGTCTATACCAGCGCCTCCATCTTCGCCGGTGCGAAAGTCGTCCCGATGACGCTGTCCCGCGCTGCCCGCTGGCTCCCCGATTTCGACGCCATCCCGCGCGACGTGCGCCAGGCGGCGCGCCTCATGTTCCTCTGCTACCCAAACAACCCCACCGCCGCCACCGCCGACCTCGCCTTCTACGAGCGCGCCGTCGCCTTTGCCCGCGAATACGGCATCCTCATCGCTCAGGACGCCGCCTACAGCGAAACGTACTTCGACGCCCGTCCGCCAAGCATCATGCAGGTCCCCGGTGCGAAGGAGATCGCCGTCGAGTTTCACTCGCTCAGCAAGACCTTCTCCATGACCGGCTGGCGCATTGCCTTCGCCGTCGGCAATGCAGACATTCTCGCCGCGCTCGCCGCGGTCAAGAGTAATGTCGACTCCGGCCAGTTCGCCGCGATTCAGCTCGCCGCCGTCGAGGCCATGCGCGGCATCGACCGCATCGAGGTTCGCGCCCAGCTCGACATCTACCGCGAGCGCCGCGACGTGTTCTGCGCCGGCCTGCGCGCACTCGGGTACGACATCGACACGCCCCCCGCCACCTTCTACGCCTGGCTGCCCTGCCCGCGCGGCTGCGACTCGATGACCTTTGCCACGAAGGTGCTCGAAGAGGCGAGCGTTGTGCTTATCCCGGGCGTCGGCTTCGGCGCCGCCGGCGAGGGTTACGTCCGCGCCGCCCTCACGCGCGACGTCTCGCGCATCCGCGAAGCCGTCGAGCGCATCGGCCGACTCAAGCTGTAGCGTCACTGCGGGTGGTCCCGTTTGCCTTGAAATAATCCTCCGCGTACGCTGAATCCCCTGTCGGCCGCGCCGTCCGGTTGCGGCTTGCGCGCCGAGTATCGCCCAACGGAGCATCAGATGGCCGAAACGCCCCCGCAGACGACGGCACCGCAACCGAAATCCGGCGAAAACCCCGTCGGCAAGGTCCTGCGCCTGCTGTTTTCGCCGCTCCTCTTCCTCGTCCGCCCGCTTGTCTTTCACGTCTCCCACGACCCGCACAATCCCAAGGTGTCGTTCACCAGCTACTCCGCATTGATCTACCTCTGGCCGATCATGGTCATCGGCTGGCTCAACTCCCTTCTGCTTCGCTGGAACTGGGCCGGCCCTGAACTCCTCGGCTGGGTCTGGATCACCGTCGTCCTGCTCGTCTTCATCTGCATCGGTACCGACGTTAACCGCAACAAGGCCATCGTCATCGTCCTCCTCATCCTCCTCGGCTGGACGAGTGGCGCTCTGCTCAGCGACCGCGCACAAATCCCCGTTCTCTCCCATCTCTACAACTACTTCGCCGGCCTCGGCGTGCAGTTCGAGCCCGGCACGGCGAAGTTCCTCGGCATCGCCATCCTTCTGCTGCTGGTCGGCACGGTCTTCATTGCCTGGTTTGACGGACGCTATGAAATCACCACCCGCGAAATCACCCACACCCGCGTCCTCCGCGCCAGCGATTCCTTCCCTCGCGGCGCCAAGCGCGTCAAGCTCGACTGGCGCGACCTCGCCGAGGTCCTGCTCGGTTTCGGCGCCGGCGACGTCCTCGTCATCGACGCCCAGCGCAACGAACTGTTGCGCATCCCCAACGTCCCCTTCCTCTGGTTCTTCCGCCGCGACATCGAACGCGTCCTCGAGGTCCTTGCCACGACGCACCTGGACGACCAGATCGCCGCGGAAGGGTAGAACACGTACCGCTGAAACGGACGGGCGACTGCTCATGCTCGACACGGCGGATCACGAACGGATCTTCATCGCCCTGGGCAGCAATCTCGGCGACCGCGCGGGCAACATCACCGCGGCTCTCGCCGAATTGTCGCGCCGCGGCGTCGCCCTTCGCCGTCGCTCGTCGTTGTACGAAACCCTTCCCGTCGGCGGCCCCCCGGGCCAGGCGAACTACTTCAACGCCGTCGCCGAACTCGCCCCCGACGATCCCGCTCCCGAACCCGCCGCACTGCTCAATACCCTGCTCGACGTCGAACGCGCCCTCGGCCGCCGCCGCACCCTCCCCAACGCCCCGCGCCTCATCGACCTCGACCTGCTGCTCTACGGCGCCCGCATCCTCGCTTCGCCGACGCTGATTCTCCCCCACCCGCGCCTCCACCAACGCGGCTTCGTCCTCGCGCCGCTGGCCGAGATCGCGCCCGACCTGATTGTCCCCATATTCCACCGCCCAATTCGCGATCTGCTCGCCGATCTGGGCAGCCTCACCGGCGTCCTGAGCCGATTTCCCTCGCCTGCGGTGGGCGATCTTCCTGCGCCACAACCCGTCCCCTGATCCGCTTTCTTCTCTGGGGAGCGTTCCCACCCGCCCCAGCCGCTTGACGCTCTGACGCGCGGCGGCTATACGGGGCCGATTGGTGCGCTTCAAACTCGACTTGTAAACCGTTCCCGAAGGAGAACACACAATGAATCGGACCCTGTCACTCGCGCTCGTACTGTCCCTTGTCGCCGGGCTGTGTACGCCCGCCGCGCGCGCTCAGGAATCCCCCATGACGATGATTCCGGCCGACACCGCCGCCTTCGTCTGCGTCCAGAATCTCAAGCAGATGGACGACCGCGTCGGCCAGGTGCTCCAGCAGCTTGGCCTCTCCGCCATGCTGCCCATCCGCTCCATGGTCACCGCGCTGCGCGAATACGGCCCCCTCGGCGACGGTCTCAACGAGACCGGACCCATCGCGCTCGTCATGCTCACGCCCGAGACCATCGCCGACGCGCAGAATCGCGCGGGCGTCATCGTCTCCGCCACGGATGCGGCCGCGCTGCTCGCCTCGATGAATCCCACGGCCGGTGAGGACGGTGTCTCCTCCGTCATGTTCTTCGGCGCGCCGAGCTACGCCAAGGTCAAGGGCACCAAACACCTTGTCATCTGCCCCACGGCCGAAGCCGCCAAGGCCCTCGCCGCCGCCGAAGGGTCCGTCCTCGGCAAGCTCCAGGACACCGAAAAGACCGCGATCTCCAACCTCGACCTCGTCTTCTGGCTCGACGGCGAAAAGGGCGCCAAGCTCGTCGAACCGATGATGAAGGAATTCACCGCGACGATGGACGCGATGATGGCCCAGGGCGGCGACCCCAACAGCACCAAGATGATGCAGCAGTCGATCGACGAACTGATGGCCGGCCTCGCCTCCGGGTACGGCGGTATGCAGCTCGACACCACCGGTCTTGCCCTCCGCTTCGGCATGCGGCTGCGCGACGGCTCCGAGCTGGCACGTCTCAACGCCTCGGTCACGCCGGCCGATTCCTCCCTCCTCGCCGGACTGCCTCAGGACCCCTTCATTTTTGCGGCCGGACAGAAGATGTCCGCCGAGCAGGCCACCAAGGGCGCAGGCATGCTCGCCACCATGTTCGATAATCCGCAGGCCAAGGGGGCGCTGGGCGAGGAGAACGCCGGCAAGCTCAAGGACGCGCTCAACTCCATGTACGGCATGATGCGCGGCATGTCGATGTCGTTCGCCGCGCTCCCGCCCGGGCCCGACGGTCTCATCGGCGCCACCGTCCTCGTCACGGTCAGTGACAGCGCCGAGTGGACCGGCAAACTCGCCGGCTGCTTCGACATGATCAAGTCCCTCAAGCCTGAAGACCCCGAAGCAGCCGCCGCCCTCGCCGCACTGAGCTACACCAAAGACGCCGGAACCATCAACGACACCGCATATCACGAGATCGCCCTGGCCGTCGACAAAATGGAAGAGATCGACGAGGAGCAGGTCGAGGACCTGAAGAAGGTCATCGGCAACGAGGGCCCGATGCTCCGCGTGGCAGCCGTCGACACCAGCCATGTCGTCATCAACTTCGGCGGCGGCAAGGAGCGCTTCGGCAACGTCGTCGCCGCGGCCAAGGCCGGCAAGTCCACCCTCGATAAGGACGCCGGTGTCCGCCGCGTCGCCGAGCGGCTCCCCTCGCGCAAAGTCTCCGAATTCTATCTCGCCGTCGACCGCATCGTCGGCCTGATCCGCAACATTACCGAGGCCACCGGCGACGCCGATACGTTCCCGCTGCGGATGCCGGAGATCAACGCACCGCTCGCCGCCGCCGCGACCGGCGACAAGAGCAACACCGTCATGGACATCTACGTCCCGATGGAACTCATCGTCGCCGTCAAGGACGCCTCGATGCAGATGATGGGCATGATGATGCGCGGC
>CAZNDQ010000241.1:0-6469 GCA_964571825.1 uncultured Planctomycetales bacterium
GGCGCAGCCGCGGCTTCGCTTGCCGGTGGTGGGCGCCGACCGCGCGTCAAGAACGCCGCACCCTCCACGGAGTGCTCCACGAGCCAGCCGCCGACAAACCGCGACCGATCCCGTTCCTGCGCCGACCACCAGATCGGTCTCGACGTCCGCCGGCGCGCATGGCGCCGCCGTTCGTTCTGAGTCGCTCGCATCAGATCATCCGCTCGCATGTCAGGCCATCTGCATCCGCGGTTCGCACCGGCAGGCGACCAGCGAGAGATGGGCGTCATAGTCCGCGACGCGTGTGACGCGCGCCTTTCGCGTCATCAGGTCCTCGCCCGCCATCTCGATCCGCTCACCGAGTTGCGGGCTGATGCGCGTGCCGGCCACAAAGGCAAAGCTCGACGCCGACTGGTCCACCAGCCAGCCCCGGTTCGCCTTGTCGCTCGATTCCTTGCGCCACTGCACACGCCCCGACGCGGCTGCGCGGTCCTCGCCTCGTCGATCGCCCTGCCCTCTGCGTTCCCACATGGCGGCATCTCCTCGTTGGCTGCTCCCCAACCGCGGCCAGCCACCTCGCAATGTCGTCGGAAACGGGGCAGCGGTTGAGAACTGCCGCCGCCGACGTCACCGCACGCCGCGATGCCGCCGCAGTTCGGCACCGGCCGGCCGATTATCGGTGCTACGCTCGGGCGGTGTGCCTGCCGCGGCCGGCGGGCGCTTCCGCGACCGTGTCACCCGGTGCATGAGCGTCGTGCAGAAAAACCTGGTTTCGTCCCCGCCGCTTGGCCTGATACAACGCCCGGTCTGCCTGCTCGATCGAAGTCTCCGAGACCGCGGCGCTTTCGAGGTACACCACTCCGATGCTCAGCGTCGTGCGAACCGCCTCGCCGCCGGCGCGGATCCCGAGACTCTCCACCGCGCGGCGAAGTCCCTCCGCCCACTCATGCGCCCCGACCTCCGTCTCGGCCGCAAGAAACAGGAGAAACTCCTCTCCGCCCCAGCGGTACGCCTCGTCCGCCGGCCCGAGCCGCGCGCGGATCGTCTTCGCGACGGCGCGCAGCACCGCGTCACCCGTCGGGTGGCCGAAGCGGTCGTTGATCGACTTGAAGTGATCGACGTCCGCCATGAGGATCGCCGTCTGCCCGCGGCGATCGTACGTCTCGCGCCGCCCGTCGCTCAGCAGCTCGTGGAGCCGCCGGCGGTTGTACAAACCCGTGAGCGGATCGCGCTCCGCCACGTCCTTGAGCTGCTGATGCCGCCGGATGAGCTTGCGCCGCTCGCGGTCGCGCCTGCGCCGCGCTTCCACCGCCAGCTTCACGCGCTCCCAGATGTGGTCGGGCTGCATCGCGTCGAGCTTCGGCACGAAGTCGACGCCGCCGCAGCGCATGCTCTGAATCACGACCTGCTGGTCCGAACTGCACGACACCACGATCACCGGGCAGCGCGGGTCCGCGCGCCGCGCGAGCTGCAACAGCTCTTCTCCTCGGCAGCCGGGCAGGTTGTAGTCCATGATGATGCAGTCGAACGAGCCTGTCCGCAGCGCCCGGAAGAACTCCTCGCGTGTGCCGGCGCAGGTGACGGCAACCTCCGGCCGATCGAGCCGCAGCGCCAGCGCGAGCAACTCGCGATGGTCCGGCTCGTCGTCGATGACAAGGATGTGCAGCGGGGCCATGTCGTCGCCGCTATCCTGTTGTGACCCCGCTCCGGCGCCGCGAAATGCAACACGAAGTCTATCGGCAGGAGTTCCCGCTCACCGGACAAATCGCGCGTTGGTAACTCTTCCGCAGGCTGGGTATCCCAGCGTATGCCAGCGCACCCGTGCCATCCGGGGACGAGTGCGTTGCAGTGCTCGGTCGCGGCGTCCGTACATCATTCGAGCGACAGGCAGTTCGGCGGCGTTACCCCGTCCGGCGCCAGGCCGAAGATCGTGGCGAAGGTCCCGAAATCCGTGCCGTTGATCACGCCGTCCGCGTTCAGATCGACGCAGGTGAACTCCGGACACTCGTTGTTCGGGGCCGTGTGGCCGAAGCAAACGGAAAACGTGACGAAGTCGACCAGCGTGACGCGATTGTCGAAGTTGAAATCGCCGCAGAAACAGCATTCGTCGGGCAGCCCGTCGGCGTTGTCGTCGAGGGACGAGCCGTTGGCAATGTCGCACTCGTCGAGCGTGCCGTTGTCATTGCAGTCGCGGCCGGTGCCGCCGGGCACGAGCTCGCATTCGTCGGGAATGGCGTTGGCGTTGCAGTCTTCCGCGAGACCGAACTCGATCTCGCAGTCGTCGGGAGCGCCGTTGTTATTGCAGTCCGTGAATGGTCCTTCTTCACAGGCGTCGCCGACGCCGTCGCCGTCGCAGTCCCCCTGCCCCGGGTTGTACGTCAGCGGGCAGTTGTCGTCGGTATCGGGGACTGCGTCACCGTCATCATCGGGATCGCAGTCATCCGGGATGCCGTCAAAGTCGGTGTCGGTCAGTCCCTCGCACCAGTCGAAAATGCCGTTGGAATTGCAGTCCGGGGCGACAAACGTCTCGCAGTGGTCGAGGATTCCGTCCTTGTCACAGTCGGCGAGCGGCTGGAGCAGATCGCACTCGTCCGGGATGCGGTTATCGTTACAGTCTTCGCTGAGGCCGCTGAGGATGTCGCAACTGTCGGCGATATTGTTGCCGTTGCAGTCCGGCTCGCAGTCGTCGGGGACACCGTTGCCGGCGCAGTCGAGGCTTGTCCCGCTGGCGATGTCGCAGGCGTCGGGGATGCCATTGGCGTTGCAGTCGCGGTCGCACTCGTCGGGGATGAGATTGCCGTCGCAGTCGAGGCTGCTGCCGCCGTCCACTTCTTGCGGGTCGGGCACGCCGTTTTGATTGCAGTCGGCGGGGATGCGCAAGTAGTACACATCTTGCTCATTGTTAAACGTCGCGGCATAAGCGACGTCGGCGCCAAGGTCATCAGATTTCATGTCGTAGTAGTGGCCGAGATTCTGCTGCTGGTTGGGGTAACCGACGAAGTGGTTGAACGGCGGGCTGACGGGGACGTTGGCCGACCAGCTCCGCCCGCCATCATAGGAAAAGGCGTAGTACAGTTCGGAGAAATTCCCTTCGGGGTCGCTGCGCGTATCGTTCCAGACGGCGTCGAGCCGCCCGTTAGGCGCGGCCGCCAGCGTGCCGAACCATTGCCAGGCGTTCGAGGTTTGGGGGTCGTCATTGATGCGGAGCGGCGCGGACCAGGTGGCACCCTGGTCATCGCTGCGCGCGAACATGACCTCGAGCGGATCGCGGCCCCATTGATTTCCGGGCAATCTGACGGAGCAGAGCAGGTAAACGTCGGCGCGGTTCGGGCCCGTGGATTGATCAACCGCAACCCACGCCTGGCCGAGCAGACCCTGCGGGTTCGGGCCGCCAGGTCCGCCGAAAAACCCGCCGAGGTCAACCGGTTGCGTCTGCGTGAATGTCGGAACCTGATCGTCGAATCGGGCATTGTCTGAACGGCTGAAGGCTGCGCCGGTTCCGGAGACGCTGGCGACGTACAGTTCGCCATCCGGTCCGACAGCAAGAGTGCCTCCGAACGGCCCTCCGGGAATCTCGATCGGCGGCATCCAGGTCATCGCGCCATCGGTGGAGCGGCTGAAGTTGTTGCTGCCGCAACAGCCGACGTAAGGACTCCAAGCCGAGTAAATGTGGCCGTCGCCGACGCCGCCTGTGTTATCGATGGTGAACCACGGCTTGTCGCCGCCGTAGGCGGGGATGGGCGCGCTCCAGGTCATGCCGCCGTTATTTGACTTGAAGAAGTCGTTGAGGTTGCCAGAACTTGTCCAACTACTGTAGCAGAAACTGCCGAAGCGGTCGGACGCGAGAACGGGTTCGCTACGAAAGACGCCCGGGTCGAGCACGCCGGAGTTGACCCATGATTGTCCACCATCCGTGGTGAATGCCACACCCGCCTGGCGGAAGTTCGACGTAATGGTGTCGAACTGCCGCCAGCCGAGGGCCATGCGGTTATGATTCGTGGGATCAACTGCAATGGAGGGCTCGTTGCCGGCGTCGAGGAGGATGTTGTTGCCGTCGGCGTCGACGTTGACCTGCACGCTCGTGTAGGGGCCGCGCGTGACGATCGCCCTCGGGCTCACCGCGCGCGGACCGACCGGTTGGTGGGCGGGCGGGTCTTCAAGGACTTCCAGATGACCCCGCGTTTGAACTTCGGGCGGTCCTTGAGCGGCCGGCGTAGAAGGCCGGTTGGAGAGCATCAACGCGAGGAATGCAAGTGAAAACAGCATGCCTTTTTGCCACTCGGAATGCCTCCCCTGCGGCGGATAGGCTGAGCATAGCAGGTTGAGACTTGTCGATCAAGGTACATTCCAATGAAATGTGACGGAAACAACATCGACCACTCGCGCACAGGGACTCGCAAGATGTGG
Source organism: uncultured Planctomycetales bacterium (assembly GCA_964571825.1). Classification (GTDB taxonomy): domain Bacteria; phylum Planctomycetota; class Phycisphaerae; order UBA1845; genus CAZNDQ01. The sequence continues at coordinate 4,387 of CAZNDQ010000241.1, forward strand.
GGACCAACGGTCATTGCGGCCGTGCTCTCGGCGGCGGCGCTGCTGGGGATACCGGCCGCGGAGCGGGCGGCCGTGGCGCCCAACGGGACCGATCAATGGCTGTGGGTGGAACCTCTCGTATTCTGCGTTCCCTTCCTCGCCGCCGCGGTCGTGGTCCTGATGGGTTTGTTCAAGCTGATAACCGGACGTGGTACACGAACCCATGCGCTATGGGTGGCATGCGCACTGATTTACCTGGTGGCGGAGTTCATCGCCGTGCGAATCGGCCATCGAATCCGGATGGATGCGTTCAAATCGCTGGCCCTGCGAAGCGCGCCGCTGGTGCAGGCGATCAAAGCGTACGAACTGCAACACGGCCGGCCGCCGCAGTCCCTTGTGGCGCTGGTGCCCGCTTTCCTGCCGCAGGTGCCCACCACCGGAATGGCCGCTTACCCGAATTACGAGTACGAGACCGGCTATTCGGCCGCCGACTTCCACGGCAACCCGTGGGTGCTGGTCGTGCACACGCCCAGCGGCGGCGTCAACTTCGATCAGTTCCTGTACTTCCCGCTCCAGAATTATCCGGAGCATGGCTACGGCGGCCGCCTGCAGCGCCTCGGTGACTGGGCGTACGTCCACGAATAGTCGAATCTCCGCCGGCGCCGTTCGTACGGGAATCGCCCTGTCCGGGTTTCCGTGCTCCACCACAGCGTCCGTAAAGGTTGACGCAACCGACGTTTGATCGGCCACTCGGGCAGGGGTAAAATCCCACGCCGGAGAGGAAGTGCGGTGGGGGAGGGACCACCGAGGGGGGGCCTGTCGCTCAGACGAGCACCATCCACCGATTGCATCTGTGGGACGCGGAGGTTGCGTGATGTGTAATGGCTGGGGAAATCCGTCGGCGCCGTCGGCCGGTCGAAATAACGCGGGTTTCATCCGCGGCCGCCACGGCCTGCGCCGCGCCGCGCTGGTTCTGTCGCTGCTGCTCGCCCTGCCGCTTCTCAGCGGCTGCCCGGGAGTCATTCAGGTCGAGGGCGACATCTCCTCGAACACCAGCAAAGGCCGCCCGCCGCTCACCGTCTCCTTCAATGCCTCCGGCGTCGTCTTCAACCCCGGTCAGGTGACGTCGGTCAACTGGGTCTTCGGCGACGGCGCGATCCAGCTCCGCGGCGGCCTCCAGACGACGCACACCTACGCAAACGTCGGGACTTTTGACGTCATCGCCTACCTGTTCTCGGGCGACAACCTGATCGGTACGGGCAAAGTCACGATCCTGGTCGAGGCAAATAAGGCGCCCGTTGCCGTCATCGGCCAGCAGGACTTCCCCGGCCAGCCGGTGCCGTTCCTGCGCCGCTTTACCGCCGCCGGCAGCAGCGATGCCGACGGCGTCATCGTCGCCTACACGTGGAATTTCGGCGACGGTTCGCCCGTCGCCTTCGGACAGGTCGTCGATCACGTCTTCCCTGGCGAGGGAACCTACGTCGTCGCGCTGACGGTAACCGACGCCGAGGGCGGCACCGGCACCTCGACGATGACCGTCGTCATCGACCCGCTCGACTCCGACGGCGACGGCACGCCCGACAACAGCGACAACTGCCCCTTCGCCGCCAACGCCAACCAACTCGACAGCGACATGGACGGCGCCGGCGACGCCTGCGACCCCTGTCCGAGCGACCCGGCCGACGACGCCGACGGCGACGGTGTCTGCGGCGACGTGGACAACTGCCCGGCCGATGCAAACGCGGACCAGACCGACACCGACGGCGACGCCGCCGGCGATGCCTGCGACGGCTGCCCGATGGACGCCGACAAGACCGAGCCCGGCGTCTGCGGCTGCGGCGTGCCCGACGATGACACCGACGGCGACGGCGTGTTCGACTGCAACGACAACTGCCTCAACGACGCCAACGCCGATCAGGCGGACGCCGACGGAGACGGTGCGGGCGATGTCTGCGACCCCTGCCCGAACGACGCGGACGACGACGTGGACATGGATGGGCTCTGCGCCGACGTCGACAACTGCCCCGAGGCAAACAACCCCGGTCAGGAGGACTGTGACGCCGACGACGTCGGCGACGCCTGCGGCACCGAGCCGGACACCGAC
>CAZNDQ010000242.1:0-6464 GCA_964571825.1 uncultured Planctomycetales bacterium
GCACGCCTGCCGCCCGCCTACGTGGCGACCGCCGGGTTCGATCCGCTGCGCGACTGCAAGTACATCCGTCTGGCGCACGAGATGGGGCTGGGGTGCGGCGACGTGAGCCAGATCGAGATTGTCGGCGATCAGGAGGCAGCGCGGGAGAACTGGCAGTTTGACGGGCCGTTCAAAAAGATGACGTTCGCGGCGTCGATGCAGCACAAGATCTACTGGGGCAAGCTGAAGACGGCGGTCGAGTGGTCGCTCAAGACGTGGCTGGCGCCGTGGGCGTACATCGCGAGCGTGGTGTATCACGACATGTACTGGTATCCGTTCGCGGCGAACCGGCAGATGCGGGCGGTACTGGAGAGCGAGTGGGGGCGGCTGTTCGCCAACTGGGAGAAGCTGACGCCGGACGAGCGCGGGTGGCGCGAGGTCGGCGAGGGCGGGGCGCGGATCACGCGGACGACGCTGAAGCACATGGCGCGGGCGACGCGGATATTGGGGACGTGCATCCGGGAGGCGCCGGAGGTGGCGGGGCTCGGAAGAAGCAGGCCGGCGGCGGTGGGGTCGTGAGGAAATGCGGAATGCGGAATGTGGAATGCGGAATGGAGAAGGAGGCACGGAGGCACGAAGGCACGAAGGGGAGGATGGGATTCCTCGCGGCGCGAGGAATGATCACATTTCGGATTGGCGGGTCGATGACCCGCCCTACGTTTTCTTGCGAGTCGTGTAGCGTCAGGTTGGGATGCGGTCGATGAAATCGGTTTACTTCGTCGCGTTGACGCTGGCGCTGGTGCTGAATGCGGCGGCCAACCTGATGATGAAGTTCGGGATGGAGCGGTTCAAGGCGACGGGGGTGACCACGGCCGACGGGGCGGGGGCGCTGGCGGGGGCGCTGCTGACGAACTGGGTGCTGATCGCGGGGCTGGCGTGTTTTGCGCTGAACGTGGTGTTCTACACGTTTGCGCTCAAGGGGCTGCCGATCAGCGTCGCCTATCCGATCATGGTGACGGTGGGGTTCGCGATCATCGTCACGGTGGCAGGGATGTACCTGCACGAGCGGCTGACGACGGGGCAGTGGGTCGGTGTGGCGCTGATCCTGCTGGGGGTGTGGCTGGTGGCGTCGCGCGCGGGGGTGCAGCTCAATCACCGGGCGGCAGTCGAACAGGCTTCGACCGCTGAACGATCGAGATGAGATGAGTGTGCCGGAGTAAGGCGGTTTCGTCCGGCGTTCATTGAAACACATCCGATTCGTCGAACTCGATTCCGTGCCGGCGGAGCAACTCGAGGAACTCCGTCTGGAAATCAAAGTGCTTGTGGTGTTCCTTTTGGTCGGCGACATACGCTTGAACCTGCGGGGTGAGCGATTTGCTCACAGTGAATCCGCCGTAGCCGTCCTGCCAGGCGAAGCCGGCAAGATCGGGGAAGGTCTGGTGAATCCATTTGCTCGATCGGCTCTTGAGATGCCGCACGAGGTCGGACTGTGACAGTTTGGCGGGGACGCGCAAGAGCAGGTGGACATGGTCGGGCATGCCATTGATTGCCAGTGCCATTCAGTCGAGGTCGCGCAGTATGCCGGCGAGGAATGAGTAAAGGCGCTCTTCGATATTTGCCGTGATGAGCGGCGCCCGGCCTTTTGTGCTGAAGGCAAGGTGATAATAGTTCTGAGTCCAGGCCGCGGGCACGCGTGTGACTCCTTCGTCCGCCCTCCGGGCGGAGTAAAAAAGAATAGGAAGAAATTGGGGGGCCGACAACCAGGGGCTGGCGTCGCTTCGCTCCGCTGCGCCTCTGGCAACGTTCGTTCGCCCTGACGGGCGAAGGCGAGAGGGGGGTGGTCATCGTTCCAGGGGCTTGCTCCGCTGCGCGTCGCCGCGCCCCTGGCAACGATCGTTCGCCCTGACGGGCGAAGGGTCCGGCGCATCGCGCGATATTGTACCGGTCGTGTGAGAAGGTGGGTTGCGCGAACGCCGATGAATCGGGGTTCGCGCCACCCACGCTACATGAACAACATGCGCGCCGGCAGAAGAGCCTCTTGATCAGCCAGTGAATTTTTTCATGTAGTCGGCGATGCGGCGGCAGGCTTCGCGGAGCGTGTCGACCGGCGGTAGCGTGACAATTCTAAAGTGGTGGGTGCCGGGGCGCTGGCCGAAGCCGGTGCCGGGGACAACCACGACGCCGGTCTCGCGGATCAGTCCCTTCGTCCATTCCTCATCATTCACGTCAATTTCCAACCGCGGGAAGATGTAGAACGCCCCGCGCGGCATGACGCAGCTTATTCCGGGGATGTCGTTGAGCATGTTGACGCAGGCGTCGCGGCGGGCGACGAGCTCGGGGATCATCCGCGCAATGTGGTCCTGCGGGCCTTCGAGGGCGGGCTTGATAGCGAACTGCTCGGGGTAATTGGCGCAGAGGCGCGCCCGGCCGAGCTTCTGGATGGCGTCGACCCACGGTGCGAGGCGGTCGGCGTTGCCGCTAATGACGCCCCAGCCGATGCGCCAGCCGGGGACGACGTAGTTCTTGGAGAGGCCGTTGAGGGTGATGACGGACGCCTCGCGCGAGAGCGAGGCGATCGAGATGTGCTTGTTGCCGTCGAAGGTGAGACGGTCGTAAATCTCATCGGAAAAGATGACGAGGTTGTGCTCGAGGGCGATGTCGATGATCTGCTGGAGCGTTTCGCGCGAGCAGACCGAGCCGGTGGGGTTGTTGGGGTTGATGAGGACGAGGGCGCGGGTGCGGTCGTTGACCTTGCGGCGAATATCGTCGAGGTCGGGCTGCCAGGCGTTGGCCTCGTCGAGGAAGTAGGGGTTCGTCACGGCGCCGAGCTTGGCCTCGATGGCGGTGTAGACAGGGTAGCCGGGGGCCGGCGACAAAATGTTCTCGCCGGGGTTGAGCAGGGCGGTCAGGGCCATGTCGATGGTCTCGCTGCCGCCGGTGCCGATGTAGGTGTGGACGATGTTGTCGATGCCGTGGCGGCGGGCGTCGGCCTCAATGGCGCGGAGGGCTTCCTCGACGCCGATGGAAGGGGCGTAGCCGTTGAGGTTGTCGAGCATGGCTTTGTGGGCGGCTTCGATCATGTGGGCCGGGGGGCGGAAGCCGAAGGGGCAGGGGTCGCCGATGTTGAGGTAGATCATGTCGCGTCCGGCAGCCTTCGCCTCATTGGCGACGAGGACGACGTCGCGGACGGCGTACTTGATGTCGCGGGTGCGGTCGGCGGCACGGATGACGCCGGTGGTTGTCGTCGTGCTCATCTCGGGCAGCTCCTCCGTTCTCCGGCGCCCAAACACCACAGGTTCGTGCAGCAGGCGGCGAACGTCAAATGCGCGCGGGCGTCGTCGGCGCGGCGGGCGTCGCTGTATTGGCGGCGACACACGGCAGGACTCATTCCTGCGGTTAGGGCCGGGCGAGGCGCCCCGCGATCTTGCAAGGCCGCGCGGATGGTGTATCGTACAGCGCTCGGGCCGACTCGCGTGGCGAGCCGGTTGACGCGGGTGTAGCTCAGTTGGTAGAGCACGACGTTGCCAACGTCGTTGTCGTGGGTTCGAATCCCATCACCCGCTTTTTTCCCGCCGCTGCGGTACCATCACGCTGGTTACGGTCCATTGTACGTCGAGGAGCGGGTCGAGGTGCGCGCCGCGTCGGGCGGTGGCCGGCAGGGAGGCGTCCGGGGTCCGCGGGTCGATTGGACATTGTGGTGAGGGGGCTTACACTCTTGGCCGATAATTGCGTGCGGGGCGCGGCGGCGCGGCCGGTTCTGTTCCCGAATTGCGTCTACGATGGGGATGCGGGGCGAGGTGTCGTTTCCACGGGCGTCGGCGGGTCGCGTCTGGCGGAGCCGGTCGGGGGCAGCGTGGGGCGCGGAGCGGACAGTCGTCGGAGTCGGCCGCAGGGCCCAGCGAAGGAGGCGAGCAGCGAATGACCGAGCAGGAACTGTTGACGAACGACGAGACGGAAGCGGCCGGCGGCGACGGCGAGGACTTTCAAGCGAAGCTGAAGGAGGCGATCGACGTCTCCGTGGCGGAGCTGGGCGGTCTGCGGCGGAAGCTGACGGTGACGGTGCCGCGGGCGCTGATCGATGAGCGTACGGGCGAGCAGTACAAGGAGCTGTCGCGCGATGCGCTGATCCCGGGTTTCCGGAAAGGTCGGGCGCCGCAACGGCTGGTGGAGAAGCGGTTCGGGGCGGAGGTCAACTCGCAGCTTCTGACGCAACTGGTCAGTGCGGGGTACATGGCGGCGATCGACAAGGTGTCGCTGAAGGTGGTGACGGATCCGCTGCTGCTGGTGGCGGCGAAGGACGGGAGCGGGGACCAACTGCTCGGCATCGAGAAGGCGCTGGACCAGATTAAGATTCCGGAAGAGGGGGACTTCACGTTTCGCTGCGAGGTGGAGGTGCGGCCGGAGTTCGAGCTGCCGAAGCTGGAGGGCATTCAGCTCAAGAAGCCGAAGATCACGATCGACGACGACGACGTGCAGGAACAGATCGACCGGCTGCGGGCGTTGCGCGGGCAATTCGAGCCGGTGGAGGACGCGATCGAGGAGGACGACCTGGTCATCTGCGAGTTGCGGATGACGGTGGAGAGCAAGGAGATCGCGCACGAGCCGAACGTGCAGCTTGCGGCGCGGGGGCAGCGCGTGCAGGGCGTGCCGCTGCCGGAGCTGGGCGAGGCGCTGGCGGGCAAGTCGGCCGGGGAGTCGGTGACGGTCGAGGCGGAGGTGCCGGAGGACCACGAGAAGGCGGAGCTGCGCGGCAAGCGGGCGACGTTCGAGATCAAGATTCACGACGTGAAGCGGCTGCGGCTGCCGGAGCTGAACGCGGAGATGCTGTCGGCGATCGGCTTCGAGAGCGAGGCGGACCTGCGGGCGTGGGTGCGGGGCGACATGGAGTCGCGTCTGGCGGAGGCGCTGCAGGAGGGGCTGCGGAACCAGATGGTGGAGCACCTGCTGGAGGCGACGTCGCTGGAGCTGCCGGAGCAGCTTTCGGCGCGGCAGACGGAGCGGGCGACGCGGCGCAAGTTGGTGGAACTGTTCCGGCAGGGGGTGCCGGAGACGGAGATAAACAAGCATCTGGACGAGCTGCGCACGTCGGCGCAGACGGAGGCGGCGGCGCAGCTCAAGCTGGAGTTTGTGCTGGAGAAGATTTCGGAAGAGTGGGACATGCAGGTGTCCGAAGAAGAGGTGAACGCCCGGATTGCGCAGATCGCGGCCCGATATCATCGGCGATTCGACCGCGTGCGCGACGAATTGTCGAAGGGCGACGGGCTGACGAGCCTATACCTGCAACTGCGTGACGAGAAGGTGCTGGACCGGGTGGTGGAGCAGGCCGAGATCAGCGAGATGGAGCCGACGGCGCCGAAGAAGCCATCGCGCGCGGCGTCGAAGAAAAAGGCCGAGCCGGCCGCGGCGGAGAAGGCGGAGGAGGCGGACGAGAGCGAGGGGAAATCGAAGGCCAAGAGCGCGAAGAAGACGACGAAGAAGTCGAAGAAGTCGGAATAGGCGCCCCGAGTCACGGGTGGCGAAGGGGAGTCGGCGAGAAGGAGATACGGGGCATGAGTTCGTTCGATCCGCGGGTTCCGCAGATTCTGAATCAGTATCCGAACGTCCAGCACACGCGGGAGATGTCGCTGGAGGAGCGGCTGCTGGACAACCGCATCCTGTTCCTGGCCGGGCCGATATCGGAGCGGTCGGCGAGCATCATGATCATGCAGTTGCTGTACCTGCAGTCGGTGCAGCGGGAGAAGGACATCAACCTGTACATCCACTCGGGCGGCGGACTGGTGGACCAGACGCTGGCGATCTACGACACGATGCAGTTTCTGAACTGCGACGTGGCGACATACTGCATCGGGCAGGCGTCGAGCGGCGCGGCGATCGTGCTGGCGGCGGGGGCGAAGGGCAAGCGGTACATGCTGCCGAACGCGAAGGTGATGCTGCACCAGCCGTACGGGGGGATCACGGGGCAGGCGGAGGACATCCGCATCCAGGCGGAAGAGGTGCTGCGGGACAAGAACCGGCTGATCTCGATTCTGGCGAAGGCGACGGGGCAGCCGTACGAGAAGATCGAGCGGGAGACGGAGCGGGACCGCTTCCTGACGGCGGACGAGGCGATCGAGTACGGGATCGTGGACGAGATTCTGAACCACGACGACAAGGAAAAGAAGAAGAAGTAGGGTACGACGGGAGCGGAGACGGGTCGGCCGGGACAGCGAGATCGGAGAGAACGTCGGATGAACTACAACATCCCCATCGTGATCGAGAAGACCGGGCGCGGCGAGCGGGCGTATGACATCTATTCGCGGCTGCTGCGGGACCGGATCGTGTTTCTGGGCGGCGGCGTGAACGACGAGGTGGCGAACCTGATCGTGGCGCAGATGCTGTTTCTGAGCAACGAGGACAGCAAGGCGGACATTCACTTTTACATCAATTCGCCGGGCGGGTCGGTGAGCGCGGGGCTGGCGATCTACGACACGATGCAGTTTCTGCGG
>CAZNDQ010000243.1:0-3232 GCA_964571825.1 uncultured Planctomycetales bacterium
GCTCCGTCCCCCCCACCGGCGTCACCTCGTGCTCCTGCAGCACCCGTAGCAGCTTCACCTGCAGCGCCGGGCTCATCTCCGTCACTTCGTCGAGGAACACCGTGCCCCCGTCCGCTGCCCGGAAGATCCCCAGCGTATCCTGTGTCGCCCCGGTAAACGCCCCCTTGTGGTGCCCGAACAGTTGTGACTCCAGCAGCGACTCCGGTAGCGCCCCGCAGTTTGTCGCGACGAGCGGTGCGCGCGCGCGCGGTGAAAGTTGGTGAATCGTCCGCGCGACGAGTTCCTTGCCCACGCCGCTTTCGCCCGAAATGAACACCGTACAGTGATTGCGCGCGACGAGTTGAATCAGCCGCTTCACTTCGCGCATGGCCGGGGACGTCCCCACCAGCGCTTCCAGCGCCACCGGTTCCGCCGAGACCGCGGCCTCGATGCGCGCCCGCTCTTCCTGCCTGCCGCCCATCGCTTTTCCCCGTCTCCCCTGCCTCAGATTCGCCGGACCGGTCGATCCGCCGTCCCCGGCCGATTCATGCGCCGAAGACGATACGCCACTCGCCCGACCGTCCTTGGCCGCGCGCGGTGCTCTGTCTGGTGTGAGGGATGACCCGCAAAGATGGCAAACAGGTAGTGGGTTCCCCTCTCATCTCCATTTCCAAGGGTAGCCAAATGCCCGAAAACAGTCAAGGTTCAGCGCCGTTTTCCTTCGCCCGATAACAACGAATGCACCCCAGCGAATACTCAGCATCGACGTACGTGCTGATTTGAGCTACATTTGCCGTTTCTGGTGGTACCGCCTGTTTCCGACCCCCGCGGACTCGCAATACGCCCGCGAATCGATCCCCCGCCATGAAGACCGCACGCAACAGCCTCTCTCTACGCAGTTGCGGTTCCTGGATCGCAGCAACACTCGCCTGCATCGCCGGATGCCAGGCCACCCAACCCGGCGCGCGTCCACTCCTCCGCGCCATCGACGATTGCGAGTCGATTGAACCCTGGCTCGCCGCCGACGACGCCTCCGCCTCGCGCCTGCCCGGCACCGACGAACTCCGCCTCTCCGCCGCCGTCAATGAAACCGTCGCTTTCCAACTGCTCCTCATGCCGGCCGGATTCACGCTCGGATCGTTTCAACTCGAGTTCGAGCCGCTCACCGGCGAGACCACGGCCATCGGGGAAACCGCCTGGCGCGTCTACGCCATGGAAATGGTGACGCCCACTGACCCGCCCGCATGGATGCTCCGCCGCTGGCCGCAACCTCTCCGCCGCGCCGCATACGCCGACCGGCTGCGACCACTCGACCTGCTGCCGCGCCTTCCCGCCGACCGGCCGCAGGCAATCTGGATCGAGTTGCTCGTCCCCTTCGGCACGCCGCCCGGCCAATACAACGGCCGGCTCACCCTCCGCCGCGGCCGTGGCCTCGCCGCCGCCCTGCCCATCCAGTTGCGCGTTCATCCCTTCGCCCTGCCCACTGATGCACTACCCCTTTGCCTTGCACCGCTGCGCATCAGCGGCCTCTCCGCCGACGATACCCGCGCACCCGGAGACGTCGCCGATCTCGGCCGCCGGATCACCGCCGCCGCCGCGATCCTGCGACGCCATCACCTCGAACCCTGGCCTTGTGACCTGTTCCCTATCCTGCGCGTCGACCCGCAACAGCGCGTTTCCGTCGACTGGTCGGCCTACGACGCGCTGGCCGCGCCGCTGCTCGACGGAACGGCCTACGACGATCCGGCCCCCGCGCGCTGCTGGCCCCTGCCGATCGACGCGGCACACCCCGACCCGCAGCGCTTCGGCGGCGCGGACTCCCCCGTTTACGCCGATGTGTTTTCGCAATACGTCACACAGTGCCTCGCGCATTTCCGCCAGCGCGGCTGGGAGCAAGCCGCCGTCCTCCTCCTCGAAACGGGACCGCTCTCCGATGCGGCGGCCTACGAGCGCTATCAACACCTCGCCGCGCTCACCCGACAGGCCGCTCCGCGCCTGCGCATCGTGGCCCCCTTTTCGCCCCTCGACCTGCGCGAGTTCGGCTGGCCGACCTATCGTCCCTTTCCCGCGCCCGACCTCGTCGACATCTGGTCGCCGCCCGCCCAGTTCCACACCGCCTCGCCCAGCGCGCCGGCGCGCGCCCGCCTCGCCAACGTCGCGCGAACCTGGCTTGTCCCCGGCGAACCCCCCTACTCCGGCTCGCTTCGCCTGATCGCCCCGCCGCTCGACCCGCGCACAATCGCCTGGCAAGCCTATACATCCGGAGCGGGCGGCATCCGCCTGCTGCCGCTCACCCCTAAGCCGGCACCTGATCGCGTCGCCCTCACGCCCGCCGCGCGCGTGCAGGACCCGCTGATCTACGCTACGAACGACGGCGACCTGATGCCATCCGTCCGCCTCAAGCGCCTCCGCCGCGGCCTCCTCGACGCCGCCTGCCTCGACTTGCTCGGTCGTCACGGCCGCCGCGAACTGGCCGACCAGTTCGCCCGCACGCTCTTCAAGTTCGGCGGCGCTGAGGCTTACGGCGACCACTTCGCCGACGGCCGGCCCTTCGGCTGGGTCGAGGAACCTGCCATGTGGACGCTCGCCCACGAGATGCTCGCCGAACAGATCGCCCGCGCCATGGGCGGCAACGCCGGCGCACCGCCAGAGGATGCCGCCTGGCTCCACTCCCTCGACTGGGACCGTTTGCAGGCCGAGTGCCGCAGGGTGCGTCTCTTCGTCGATGGCGTTCGCCTCTCCCTGACGCCCGGCGCCGCCCAATCCGAAGTGACCGCAACCGTCAGCGTGACCATCGCCAACGAAACCCGGAACGCGCTTTCTGCGACGCTCGCCTGCGACGAGGGCAACGTTGCGGGTGCGCGCATCTCTGCGGCACAGCGCGCCGCTGCCGTCCCGCCCGAAGGCCGCGTCTACCTGCGTCTGCCCGTCGCGCTCGGCGGCCTGCCCGCCACCGATCGCGGTTCGCTCGACCTCCCGCTCCGCCTCGACGGCGCGCGCACCGGCCGGCTCGACGCCGCCGCCACCCTCGCCTACGTCGTCCCCGTACGTCTTGAGCAGCCGCTCCGGCTCGACGGCGACCTCGGTGACTGGCCGGTCGCCTCCGGCAACACTGCCGCCGATTTCCGCCTCATCAGCGGCCGACCCACCGGCGACGGCGACCTCGCCGCCGTCCGGCGCTCACAGACGACCCGCGCATACGTCGCTTTTGACGATCACCGCCTATTCGTCTGCGTACGCTGCAACGCACCGC
>CAZNDQ010000243.1:3242-6450 GCA_964571825.1 uncultured Planctomycetales bacterium
AGATGGACCGCCTCCCCGTCGGCCTGAGTAACTTCGTCCGCTACGACGGACTCACCCCCGTCGGCGAAGACTTCATCGAGATCGTCCTCGATCCCACCAACGCCGGCACGCGCGACTCGGGCGAGGTCTATCACCTGTTGATCAAGGCCAACGGCGTCGTCACCAGCGAGCGCGGCATCGGTTGCGATCCCCCCACCGGCCGCCATGCACCGTGGCCCAGCGACGTGTCCGTACAGGTCAAACACCTCTCAGACGCCTGGTCCGCCGAAGTGAAGCTGCCGCTGGCGTCCCTGCCCCCCGAGACGCACGCGCAGGCCGTCTGGGCGCTGAACGTCGCCCGCTACTCGGCGCTGCGCCTCGAGTATTCCAACTGGGCCGGCGCCAAGCGCCACATCTATTCGCCGCTCTCGATGGGCAACCTCGTCTGGTCCGCCGGCGCGCCGATCGGCCCGCGCTGAGCCGCGCCCAGCCCTCTCACGACAGCATTCCTCCCGCCAGATCGTCGAAGAAAGTCTGCGGCGCCGGCTCGAACTCCAGCGTGTGCGACGTACCGTCGTATTGCGTGATCGTCCGCTGTGGCCAGGGTAGCGCGCGCGCCCACGCGGCCGTCCGCGCGTTGTCGATGATGTGGTCCGTCCCCGCAAGATAGAGCCGCAGCCGCGACCGCGCCGCCGGACGCACCCGCCGCACCAGCAAATCAAGATAGCGCGACGCGACGAAGAACCCCGCCGTCGCCCGCATCAGCCGCAGCTCGTCCGCCTCGATGAACGCCGCCCGCTCCGGGTTCGCCGTGAACAGCTCCGGCTCGTTCAGCGGGATAGCGAATTCCTCCCGCGCCCGCACCAGCCGGCACCAGGCGATCGCCAGCTTCGTCCGCGCTCGCATGTCCACGCGCGGAAACAGCCCCGGCGCCACCAGGCTGATGCTCTCGATCACCTCGGGGCGCCGCAACTGCATCCCCAGCGCCAGCTTCGCCCCCCAACTCACGCCAACGAGGTGTACGCGCGCATGCCCCGTCTGTTGCAGCACCCAGTCCGCCGCCTCGCTCGTATCCAGCAGCAGCCGCCGCGCCGATGGCGCATGCCCCCGATCCTGCTCGTTCAGTCCGCTGCCGCGCCGGTCCGGCAGCAGCACCGCCAGCCCCCGCGCCGCCAGGTGCCCCGCCGACCCCTCGAACCACCCGCCGTGCGACTGGATGCCGTGCAGATACAGCACCGCTCCCGCCGGCCGCGGCGGACACCACCACCGCGCCCGCACCGGATACCCGTCCGACATGTTCAACGTGATAAACTGCGCCGCTGACACGACCGCGCATCGTACCGGCCGGGCACACACAGCGCAACACCGCCCCGCTACACAGAAGATGGATGGGTGATGATGTCGCGCCTCCACGCGGGCATTGGTTTAGCTGCTCCGCCGCGCCGCCATGATGTAGTACACCAGCGTCAGCAGCGCCGTAATCGTCGCCGCCACATACGTCATCGCCGCCGCATTGAGAACCTTCCCCACGACCCGGTCCTCTTCGACACTGATCAGACCGTTGTCCACCAGCGCCAGCCGCGCCCGCCGCGAAGCGTCAAACTCCACCGGCAGATTGACGAGCTGGAAGACGACGATCGCCGAAAAGAGGATGATCCCCACCCAGATCAACTGCGCCCACGTCAGGAGGATGCCGGCCACAATGCAGATCATCGACAGCGAGCTGCCCGTCGTCGCCAGCGGCACGATCCCGTTCCGCACCACCAGCGGCGCGTACTGCTGCGCATCCTGCAGCGCGTGCCCCACCTCGTGTGCCGCGATCCCCTGCGCCGCCAGGCTCCGCCCGTGATACACGTCCGGACTCAACCGCAGCACCTTGTGCTTCGGATCGTAATGGTCCGTCATCACACCCGGCACCTGCTCGATCTCGACGCCAGCGACGCCGTTGACGCGCAGGATCTGCCGCGCCACGTCCGCTCCCGTCAGCCCGTTCCGCCCCGCGATCCGGCTGCCCTTGTGATACGCCGACTTGACGCTGAACTGAGCCCACAACGCCAGCAGCATCGCCGGCCCGACGATGACGAAGTACATGGGATCGAAAATCATGGTCGTTTCAACCTCCCTGATTACACGAGTTTCCCGATTCTAGCGGCCGCCGCGACCGGCCGCATTCCAATTTCGCCTCCCGTCTATAACCGGCCGACCGGAGCCGTCCACCCGCGTTATCGACGCCTCTACCCGGCCGCCAGGCCAAAGAAGGATACGGCGTTCCGCGTCGTCAGTTCGGCCAGCGCCTCCAGCGCCACGCCGCGCAGCTCCGCCAGGAACCGCACCGTGTGCAGAACGTGCGCCGGCTCGTTCGGCCGCAAGTTTCGCACCGGCACCGGCGACAGGTACGGCGCATCCGTCTCGACCATCAGTTCCGCGTCCGGACACTCGCGCGCCGCCTGCTGCACCTCCGCCGCGTTGCGAAACGTCACCACGCCGGTAAACGACGTCCGCCAGCCGCCCGCGCGGATGCGCTTCGCCTCCGCGGCTGTCCCCGTGAAGCAATGAAACACCACCCGCCGTCCCTCGTACCCGGCGCTGCGCAGCACCGCGATCGTGTCGTCTGTCGCCTCCCGCTTGTGGATGACGATCGGCTTGCCCGACGGCGCGGCCAGCGCCAGTTGCCGCTCGAAGACCGCCCGTTGTGCCCCGCGCTCGGCAAAGTCGTAGTGGTAATCCAGCCCCATCTCGCCGCACGCCACCACGCGCGGATGCCGCCAAAGCTCCCCCAACTCCGCCAGGTCGCTTCCCGCGAATTCCCCCGCCTGATGCGGATGCACCCCCGCCGCAACAAATACGCCCGGCTCGCCCGCCGCCAGTACAAGACACTGCCGCGCATCCGCCGGCGTCGTCCCCACTGTGATCATCCGCCGCACCCCCGCCGCCAGTGCCCGCTCGCGCACCCCCGGCCACTGCGATGCGATTTCGTCGCACGACAGGTGACAGTGTGTGTCGATCAACTCCATTCGCCGCATCCTATCCGAACGGCACCCCGCGACCCACCGCCGCTGCCCCCCACCCCGCAACTACTTATCGGATAACCACTTCCGCGGCTCTCCCGGGCCCGCCATCGACGCCTCCGCACCCTTTGAGCAAGTGACAACGCCTCCGTCCGCCGATATACTGCCCGTGCCAATGCCGGCGGGTAGCACCGCCATGGACGCCGTCCTCGCCGGCCGAC
>CAZNDQ010000244.1:0-6440 GCA_964571825.1 uncultured Planctomycetales bacterium
GTATCAAACCACTTGGAGACCGTTCGCGGCGCCACGTTGCAGATCTTGGCGACCTGGCCCGTCGTGAGGACGTCCCGTTTCATTTCCATGAGCCAGCCCCCCAGCTCAGCCTGATTCCGCCGGCGAAGCGCAACAGGCGGTCCGTCTGATCCGCACGAAGCGGTCCGTCATTCGGACCGGCCGCGCGGAGATTGTCGGACCTCACCTTTCCCGCTCCGGTGAATCAGATTTAGATCGGTGCGAACCGCCCAAACCTGAACAACGGAACGCGCCTTAAATCGTGCCGTCCGATCGCATCGAACGGCTCCCCCAAACCGTGGCCGCGCGCCAACAATGCTCCCGGCGTACCCCTCTGGCCACGGGCCCGCCGGGCTACCTAGTCGTTACAACCGGCGCGATCGGTCCATCAGCCAATGGTAGGAGGTCAAGTTCAGGCAAGACAAGGGCTTCGGCCCACGATTAAAGTGTGTCTTTATCGGAAGAAGTATGGGTTCGTTCAATCTGAGGGCCAATCTCGTAATTGCCGGGCATCGGTTCCAGCCTGATCGTGCCGAATTGGCCGGGCGGGCGAACGCGCACCTGATCTGCGAAGAATGTGGTACCTTGGCGACCACAAGTACTGGTATGTGGAACTTCGTGGGGTACAAACGGTAGTACAGGTTGACGAAAAAAAGAAAGCACCGGAAATCTTGCGACAACCGGTGCTTTCCGGAGGGGAAAAGCGCTATGGTCACGCCCGAAGGCGATAACCTCGAATGTAGACGACAGTATCCTACACCAAACCTGGGCATTTGACAAGTGGGATTCTTGCCGCCTGATGGACAAAAACGGGGCGGGGTGGGCTGCAAGTCCGAGTGGCGCGGCTCCGATAGAAACAAATCGGGGATGTCCGGAAGTGACTGGCGCGGCGCGGCCGCCCGGTTCAGCGGTGGAGGTCCGACCCTGGGCAGAGCACACGATCTCGATCTCTCGCTGGCGCTGGCGACGCGCGACCGGTGCCGTCTGCTCGAACGAACGCTGACATCGCTGACGCTGATGGACACGGCCGGCGCGCGGTGGGAGGTGGTGGTTGCCGATAACGGTTCGCGCGACGCGACGGCCGAAGTGGCCCTGCGCTTTGCGACGCGGCTGCCGCTGCGCTATGCGCACGAGCCGACTCCGGGCAAGAGTGCGGCGCTGAACTCGGTGTGCGCGGCGCTGCGGGGGCGGTTGATCGCATTCACGGATGACGACGTGCTGTTCGACCGCGGGTGGTTGCAGGCGGTGCTGCATCAGTCGCGGGCAAATGCGGAGTACGGCGTGATCACGGGGCCGGTGGAGGCGAGTTGGCCGTGCAGTCCGCGTTCAGTGCACCTGCGGCACCCATTTGCGCGCGAGGCGTTGTCGCTGCGGACGCTGGGCGAGTCGGTGCGTGAAATGCCGGCCGGCTGTTGGCCGCTGGGATGCAACACGGTGATCCGGCGGGAACTGCTGGACGAGCGGCCGTTTGACGAGCGGCGCGGGCCGATCGGGCGCGGGCGGCTGATCGGCAACGACACGGCGCTGATGATGAAGCTGGCGGCGCGCGGGGTGCGGTTTCTCTACGTGCCGGGAGCGCGCGTGCGACATCTCGTGCAGCCGGAGCAGATGCGGCCGCAGTATCTGTGGCGGCGGGCGTTTCAGCGGGCGCGGACGATCACTCGTTTGCAGGGGGTCGAGGCGGCGCGGAGCGTCGGGGGCGTGCCGGTGTGGATGGTGGGGAGGCTGGCGCGCGCGGCCGGTCGGCTGGCGGCGGCAGCGCTGGGCCGCGACGATCAGCATCGCATCCAGCGCGAGATTGAGCTGGCCGACGCGCTGGGGATGATCTGCGCAGCGCGGGAGATCGATCGATCGCGAGCGCGCCGGGAGTTCGGTCAGATCCCCGGACAGGACCTTCTTGCGGTCCCCTGCAACCCGGCGATTTCATAGGCATTGCACACGCATTTCAGCGGTCAACACCGTTCATGACGGCGCAACGACCTGCATGGCGCCGGTGGCGCGCGCCCGCGCGGTCACGCCCCTTCGGTGGAGCGGCCGAAGAGCAGGCGGATGAAGGGCTCATCCTCGGGCCGACAGAAGACGTAGACGTGGTCGCCGGCGAGGAGGGTGGTGCTGCCGCGCGGCGCGATCAGTTCCTCGCCGCGCACGACGAGGATGACGGAGACTTCCTGAGGGAATGGCACCTGAGAGAGTCTCGCGTTGCAGACGGCGAGGTTGGGGGTGATGAAGAAGGAAAGGAGTTCACCGCGGAGCAGGCGCGTCGAATGGATTTCCAGGGCGGCCGACGGAATGGGCGCGTCGGGCGCTTCGAGTCGCAGCCGGCGCGTCATGAAGCGGATTCCGGCGCCGGGAATAATCGCGCCGACCACGACGATGAAAAAGACGATGTTGAAGATCTTGTCGGCGCCGTCGACGCCGACCAGAACGGGATAGGTGGCCAGGATGATGGGCACCGCACCGCGGAGTCCGACCCAGCCGACGTAGGCGACCTCGCGGAGCGGGAAACGAAACGGCAGCAGGCAGAGCGCGACGGCAATGGGCCGTCCGACGAGCGCCAGAAACAGCGCAACGCCGAGCCCGACCGCCGCGACCGGCAACAGGTTGGAGGGAAAAACGAGCAGCCCGAGCATGAGAAACATCGAGATCTGGCTGAGCCAGGCGAGCGCATCATGGATACGGCTGAGCCCGTTGCGGTAGGGAATCGGAGTGTTGCCCAGAAGTACCGCCACGACGTAGACGGCGAGGAAGCCGCTGCCGCCGGCCAGCGTGGCGACCCCGAAGGCGAGAAACGCCACGGCAAGCGTCAGCACGGGATAGAACCCGCCGGTCGAGAGGCGGACGCGGTTGAGAATAGCGCGCACGGCAAAGCCGAAGCCCAGGCCGACAATGACACCGATAGCCAGTTGCAGGGGGACGTCGATGACCATGCGCGCGGTGGAGACGTGCTCGCCGGAAAGATAGCGGGTCACGGCCAAAGTCAGTATGACCGCCATCGGGTCGTTGATGCCGGACTCGAGTTCGATGGTGGTGCCGATCCGGCGAATGAGGCGCAGTTGTCCGCCGCGCAGGACGGCGAAGACCGCGGCGGCATCGGTGGAGGATACGACGGCGCCGAGCAGCATCGCCTCGCCCCACGACAGGCCGAGCACGCGTCCGATCAGCGCGACCATGCCGGCGGTGATGATGACGCCGACGGTCGCGAGAACACCGGCCGGTCGATAGCTCTCGCGCAATGCGGCGATGGGCGTATGGAAACCGCCGTCGAAGAGGATGAGGATCAGGGCGGCCGTTCCGACGCGAAAGGCGAACTGGTAGTTGTTGAACGCAACTCGCCCGAGCCCCTCCGACCCGGCGACCATACCGAGCAGCAGGAAAAAGAGCACGACCGGAACGCCGAGCCGCTCGAACGTCCGCCCAAAGAGCACGCTCACCGCCATCAGCACGCCGAAAACCGACAGCAGGAGTGCGGTGGCATAGAACTCTGTCACAGCAAATATCATGCCATCATCCAGCGTTCGTAGATGTTCCCCGGGGCGGCCTGCAAACAATTCCGGCGTAACACGCGTTGGTTTCCGAATCCGCCGGGCCGATGATAGCAAGTTCACACTGCTCGTGGCAGGCCGTTTCGGCGAGAGAGGCGGACCGGCAGTGAGTGGAAAGGGTCAGTCGGGGCGTTGCGGGGAGTCGGGAGCGAGCAAATCGGACAAGGTGAGGGCGCCGAGCGCGTCGCGTGTTTGTCCCTGGACGCGGGCGACGGCGGCGGCGATGCGTCCGTTGCGGTCGTCGGCGCGTGGTGCGTCCGCGCGCGCAAGCGCAACGGAATCGGCGGCGGGCGGCGTCGCTTCGCGCGGGTCGAGCAGATCGCGGACTTCGCGGACGAGAATGCGCTGCGGCGGACGGGTGAGGGCGTAGCGCGGCTCGGGTTCGTCGAGCGTGAAGCGGAAGAAGCGGCGGTGGGGAGCGTCGTCGCGCGCGGAGCGGACCTCGCTGACCAGGCCCGCGGCGATGAGGTGGTCGAGGAGCCAGCGGACGGACGTTTCGGGGAGAGTGAGGCGCGCGGCGAGTTCGTCGAGCGTGGCGAATCCGCGGCCGGCGGCGTAGGGCTCGGCCACGGCGAGTACGGCAGCGAGCGCGTCGGCGGGGCCGAGCACGATGTGCTCGGCGAGTTCGGCGAGCTGCATGCGGCCGAGGTTCGCCGCGGTATGGGCGAGTTCAGCGCCGAAGAGGAAGATGAGCCAGGAGAGGTTGAGCCAGAGCATGAAGAGGGGGATGACGCCGAGGACGCCGTAGAGATTGCCGCGGACGACGTAGCGCTCGACGTAGCTGGAAAAGCCCCACTTGGCCAGGAGCCAGAGCAGCGTGGCAGTGATGGCGCCGCCGAGGGCAGCGCGGAGGCGGACGGTCGTGTTGGGGAGGAGCTTGTAGACAGCGGCGAGGAGCAGCACGCCGACGAGAACGGGGCCGGCGCGGCCGACAATGTTGACGAGCCAGGCGATGGCCGGGGCTTCGGCGACGGCGCGGATGGCGGACTGTCCGGCGAGGGTGGTGAGCGCGAGCCCGACCGGGGCGAGGGTGGCCGCGGACCAATAGAGCAGGAGCCGGCGACCGAGGGCACGGCTGCGCGGCGCGCCGAAGATGCGGTTAAGCGACTGCTCGACGGTCGTGAGCAGCGAGAGGGCCGTCCAGATGAAGAGGGCGCCGCCGACGGGGCCGAGGCGCTGAAAGGTCAACTGGCCTTCCACGCGGGTGACAATCTCTTCGATCTTGTCGGCGACGTTGATCTCGGCGGCGGCGGCGTCGGATGCATCGGGTGGCGGCGCGGCCGCGTCGTCGGGCCCCTGAGAGACGACGATCTGCGAGATGCCGGAGGCGTCGAGGAAGGTGCGCAGGCTGCGTTTGCTGTCCTCGAGGACGCCGAGGGACTTGGCGGCGAGGAAGGCCAGGACGATGAGCGGGATGAGCGCGAAGATGGTGCGGAAGGAGAGGGCGGAACTCATGGCCATGACGTTGTTTTCGCGGAGGCGTCGCGCGCAGAATCGCCAGAGGGCGAGCTGGAAGCGCAGGAAGCGGGCGGCGCGGCCGAGTTCGCGGCCGGGGGAGGAGAGTAGGCGGTCGACGTTAGCGCGAATCATGCGTTTTATCTGAATCGGCGGACGGGTCGGCGCGGCTTCTGCTCCTTTTTCGTCTCGCCTTTCTTTGCAGCGCCGGTGTCGTCCTTTTTCGGTGCTGCCTCGGCGCCGCTCCCGCCCGAGCCGCTCGCGCCGGAGCCGCTTTTCTTTTCGCCGCCGCCGAGCAGCCCCTTGAGCACACTGTCGAGCGCCTTTTCGGGCGCCACCAGCAGCCGCTCGAGAATCTTCGACTTGTCGACCCGGGCAAAGTCGAGCCGCGGGTTCTGCCGCGTGCCGGACATCGGGATATCGACGCGGAGACCTTTGAGCAAGTCGGGCGAGCCGGGGATGACGTGGCCGAGGCCGATGCTGGAGAGGACGTTGGGCGTCAGCGGCAGCGAGACGACGAGGTCGAGCGTGTCGTCGAAGCCGACGGAGCCGTAGAACATCAGGTCGATGGCGGGCGGGAAGATCAGCGTGAAGTTGTCGTAGTGGATGCGCCCGTTGCGGACCTCAAAGTCGACAACGTCGGAGCGGACGGAGTAGAGGCCCTGGGGGATGACACCGCCGAGGCTGAGCAGATCGGTGAGGATGCCCATCGGCTGGACCTGGAGCGTGGTAAGGTCAAGCTGGCCGCGGCCGGTGCCGGCGGTCTGGATGGAGTCGCCAAAGGGCAGATTGAGGTTCTGCACGTGCATGGTGGCCACGCCCTCGACACGCGACATGAAGAGGAAGATTGGGTTGACGCGGCTGAGGACGACATTGGAGAGCAGCGGCGTGATCGGGACTTTGTCGAGGACGACGAGCCGCCGGTCGATGCGGAGCGTCGGGTCGGGTCCGCGGAAGTCGACGAGCGCGGCGAGGTTGACGGCGCCGCCGCCCGTGGCGGGGATGCGCGTGTCGGGGATGATCAGTTGACCGTCGCGGAGCGCGGGGGCGAGGCGGGCGGCGCCGAGCTTGACGCCGTAGAGATCGGCGGCGTCCCAGGAGACGTCGAGGCCGGTCTGCATGCCGCGGAACGGCGGCTGCGCAGTGCGCTGGTTCGCGGGGCCGGCGGCCTGGAAGCGGCTGCTGCTGCGGCCGCGGATGGTGATGGACTCGGCGGTGGCGGGGGCCAGTTCGTGGAGGAGCGCGACGAGGTTGTCCCACTGCGCGTCGTAGCTGCCCTGGACGGCGAGGACGCAGTCGGTGTCGTAGCGGTCGACGGTGCCGGTGAGCTGCGCGGAGAAGGGCGCGGAGTTGAGGTCGCACCGGCTGAGCGTCAGTTTTCGTTGCGGCTGGTCGAGGCGGGCGTCATAGGCGAAACGGACGCTG
>CAZNDQ010000245.1:0-6435 GCA_964571825.1 uncultured Planctomycetales bacterium
GATGAGCGGCGGGTGATGGAGGTAGTAGCGAGGTTCGGCGGGGGGCTCAGCCGTGTCGCCGTACATGCACAGTCCGCGCGTGACGGTGGGACCGTAGCGGAGCGTGTTGCGCGCGAAATAGGAGTACCAGGCGCTGTTCCACTCGTGCCAGCCGGTGTAGGGGGCGGTCAGCTTGTGGTAGAGGGGCACGGCGGCGGCGGCGACGATCAGCAGGCGCAGGAGGCGCTGTCGCCCCGTGTCGATCACAGCAGGCGCGGCAGTCGGAGGCGAGCTGTCAGCATTCGTCGAAGGCTCGTGCAAGGCGGCGAGTGTAGGCCGCGCGGCCGGTGCGAACAAGCGGCGTCGGTGTCGCGGATCAAGGTGGCCGATAGAATCGGCGGCGATGGCGACAAAGTCTCGCATTGTCCGCGCGCCGACAAGCGCGCCACGTGATGCGCCGTGTCACGCAGCACCGGTCTGCGGTCGTGTATTCTCGCGCGACGGTTGGATCGTCGGTGCCGTCGCCTGCCTCGTCTTTCTCAACACGCTCGGAAACGAATTCGCCTACGACGATCTGGACGTCGTGCGGGACAACCCGCGGATCACCCGATTGTGGGACGTGCGGGCGATCTGGGGCAGCGACTGGTGGGATCCCGGGCCGGGGCGGCACGTCGATCGGCACCGCGACATCCTCTACCGGCCGCTGGTGGTGCAGACGTTTGCGCTCAATTACGCGGTGAGCGGGCTGTCGGCGTGGAGCTATCACGCGGTGAACGTCGGGCTGCACGCGCTGACGTGCATGGTGCTTGCGGCGCTGACGGCGCGGTTGTTCGGAGACGCGCGGGTGGCGCTATGGACGGGGTTGCTGTTCGCTGTGCTGCCGATTCACGTCGAGGCGGTGGCGGGAGTCGTCGGACGGGCAAACGTGATGGCGGCACTGTTCTGCGTGCTGGCGATGCTGGCGCTGACGCGGGAGCGGGCTGCGCTCGGCGCGGGGTGGCGCGGGCGGGCGGTCGCGTGGCGGGTCGCGTCGCTGGCGTGCGTGCCGCTGGCCCTGTTCTGCAAGGAGGATGCGATCTGCCTGCCGGTGCTTTTGCTGCTCACGGAGTGGTTTCTGCGGCGGAAAGCGCATGGGGGCGTGGGTTCGTGCGGCGGCGCGGTGGGCGAAGTCAGTTGGCGGCGGCGCGCTGCCGGGTACTACCTGTGGATGCTGCCGGGCGTCGGGGCATATCTGGCGCTGCGGTACGTCGCGGCGGGCGGCAAGCTGGTGCGCGACGTGCCATCGGCCGTGCTGGACAATCCGCTGATTGATGCGGTTTTCATTGAGCGGGTCTTTTCGCCGTTCAAGCTGCTGGCACAGTACATCGTGTTGACGGTGCGACCGACGCAGCTTTCGTCTGATTACTCCTTCAACGCGCTGCCGCTTGCCGGAGCGCCGACGGATTGGTTGACGCTGCTGGGGCTGCTGGTCGTGGCGGCGGCCGCGTGGGCGGCAGTCCGCTCGGCGCGCGGCGAGGGAGTTGTGCTGTACATCGTGCTGTTTTTCGCGGCGACGTATGCGCTGGCGTCGAACACGGTGCTGCTGATCGGGACGCTGCTGGCGGAGCGGCTGTTTTATCTGCCGAGCGCAGCGGTGTGCTGGGCGATGGCGCTGGGAGTGCGGGAGCTGGTGCGGCGGGCGAGGCGCGCAGCGGATGGGGCGGAGCGGCGCGCGGCACTGTTGCGGTGGCTGGGGGTGGCCGTGTGCGTCGTCTTCGGCGTGCGGACGGTCGTGCGCAATCTCGACTGGCATGACTCGGACCGGCTGTTCCTGGCGGATGTGCGAACGAGGCCGGAGAGCGCGCGGTTGCAGCTCTTTGCGGCGCGGTCGCTGATCCGTGCGGGGGAATGGGATGCTGCGGAGCGGCACATCCGGCGGGCGCTGGCGATTCACCCGGACTACGTCGATGCGATCGGGAACCTGGCACAGGTGTTCGCGCGGCAGGGTCGGACGGAGGAGGCGCGGCGATATTACCAGCTCGCACTGCAGATGCTGTGGGACAACCCGGAGTTGAAGCGGGAGTTCGGGCGGTTTCGGGCGGAGGTCGAAGGAGGAGCGGGCGGAGCGAGTGCGGAGGAACTGGAGGCGGCGTTGGCGGACCGGCCGGGGGATCGGGAGTTGCTGCGGCGGCTGGCGGAGGCGCGATCGGGGAGCGGGGAGTACGAGCGGTCGATTTTTGCGCTGCGGCAGTTGGTGAAGCTGGATCCGACGGACCGGGAGGCGCGGCTGGCGCTGGCGAACGTGCTGATGATCGACGAACAGTTCGCCGCGGCGCGGGAGCAGTATGAGGTACTGATCGCGCAGGATGAGACGGACTGGCGGGCGCACACGCACCTGGCGGCGGCGGTGGCGCGGGAGGATGCGGAGCTGGCGGTGCGGCATGCGCGGCGGGCGGTGGAGCTGGCGCCGGACCTGCTCGAGCCGCGGCTGAACCTGGGGCAGGCGCTGGTGGAGGCGGGGCGGACGGGCGAAGCAGTGGCCGTGCTGCGAGAGGTGCTTGTGCGGCTGCCGGCGGGGGAGCCGGCGCGGGCGGTGGTGGAGCGGCGGATCGAGACGTTGGAGCGCAGGCTGTGATCGCGTCCAGGTGGCTTGGCCGGGTAGTTCAACGCAGCGGGTTCATCGCGCGCCACAAGAACAGTCAAGACTTCTTGCTGTCCCGCCCGGGGGCGGAGGGAAGCGGCGACTGAGGCTTCTTGGGTGGGACGAGGAGGTGCATGCCGCACTGGCCGCAGCGGACCATTTTCCCGCGCGTGGCCTCGGGGACGTGCAGAACGGCCTTGCAGCGAAGGTTCGGACAAAGGAGCGTGACACTCATGCGGCAAAGTCCGTTGAGTCTGTGCGGCCGCGCGGGCGGCGAGAGTCCCCAAAAACTCGTTCCGGTATGTCGGAAGATCGCGTCGGGGGCTGAAGGAGAAATGCGGACCCACCGCAGAAGTCCGAGAAAAGTAGCCCAGGCGGTGGATCGTGGATATGCTCGCCGCACGGCCGGTATCCGCACACTTCCCCGGTTGGGGAGGTCTGGCCGGGAGTCGGCGCCGGGCCGCCGCGAGGGCGTAGCGGCCTGTGGTGGCTGGTCGGCGCGCGGGGCGATTGCCCGGCAGGTCGGCGAGGTGCAGCGATGGAACTGGGTTTGACGGGGCGGGTGGCGATCGTCTGTGCGGCGAGCGAGGGGCTCGGTCTGGCGGTGGCGCGGGGCTTGGCAGCGGAGGGGGCGCGGATCGCGATGTGCTCCCGATCGCAGGAGAAGCTCGCGGCCGCGGCGGAAGAAATCCGCCAGGAGACGCGCGCGGACGTATTCGCCCAAACGTGCGACCTGCGCAAGCCGGAGGAGATCGACGCCTTCGTGACGGGCGTGGCGCGGCGTTACGGGCGGCGGATCGACATTCTGTTCAACAACGTCGGCGGGCCGCCGGCGGGGACGTTCGAGTCGATCACGGACGGCCACTGGCAGGACGCGTTCGAGCTGGTGTTCATGAGCGTCGTGCGGTTGACGCGGGCGGTGCTGCCATTCATGAAAGAGCAGCGGTGGGGGCGGATCATCAACATGACCTCCACCTCGGCACGCCAGCCGATCGACGGGCTGATCTGCTCAAACGCGCTGCGGCCGGCGCTGGTGGGGCTGGCCAAGTCGCTCTCGCGCGAGGTCGGGCACATGAACATCCTGGTCAATAACGTGGCACCGGGGATGTTCCTCACGGCGCGGCACCGGGAATTACTGGACGCGATGGCGCATCAGCAGGGGGTGCCGGAGGAGGAGGTGCTGCGGCAGCGGGTGGGCCAGATCCCGCAGGGACGTATGGGCGAACCGGCCGAGCTGGCCGCCGTCGTCGTCTTCCTCGCATCGGAGGCTGCGTCGTACCTCACCGGCACGACCATCGTGGCGGACGGGGGCATGGTCCGGGGGCTGTGAGTTTCCGCTTGCCGCAGCGCGGGCGCTCTGGGGCCGCTATGATAAGACAGGTTGCTGCGGCGGGTCTGTGGAGGGGGTGGCCGCCGCGGCCTGAATGCTGATCCGCGAAACTGTGACGTCCACACCGGAAGGGGGCGAGTCCTGCAATCCGCGATCTCACTGATCCGCTCGATCGGCTGGGAAACGGTCAGCCTGGGTTTGAAGAACCTGCGGCTGCACAAGCTCCGTTCGTTCCTCACCGCCCTCGGCATCATCTTCGGTGTGGCGGCGGTCATCTGCATGCTCTCGATCAGCGAAGGGGCGTCCGCCAGTGAAATGGAGCTGATCAAGCTGCTGGGAACCCAGAACATCATCGTCCGCTCGGTCGCTCCCGACCGCGGCACAGCCGTCTCGCAGGGAAACGCACGGGTTCTGGAATACGGCATCACGCGCGAGGACCTGAAAGTAATCCGCGAGACCGTGCCGGACGTGGACCTCATCGTGCCGATGCGGGAGATCGCGTTCGAGACCTCGTTCCGCGACCGCGTGTGCGGCTCGGCGGTCGTGGCGACGGATGCGTCGTTCTTTGAGGTGGTGAACATCCCGGTTTCGCTGGGACGCGGCATCACGCATCATGACGAGGAGCACCTGGAAAAGGTGTGTGTCATCGGGGACGAAGTGCGCGCGCGGCTGTTCACGCACGAAGACCCGATCGGACAGTCCATTACGGTGCATTCGCAGACGACCGGGCCCGTGCCGTTCCTCGTGGTCGGCGTGCTGCAACGGGTGCAAACGGCCGGGACACCAGCGCGGGGCATCGGTGAGCGGAACATCAACATGGACGTATACGTCCCATTCGCCACCGCCGACAAGCGTTTCGGCGACATGACGCTCAAGGTGGCATCGGGCTCGCGCGAGATGCGCAAGGTGCCGTTCAGCGACCTCTACATCCGCGCGGCCGCCCTCGAAAACGTCATCGACGTCTCCGACATGATCGAGCGCGTGATGCAATGGGGGCACCAGAAGGTCGACTACGAGATCAAGGTACCGCTCGAGCGGCTCAAGCTGGCCGAGAAGGAGAAGGCCAACCGCCAGATCACGCTGGGGGCGATCGCCGGGATATCGCTGCTGGTGGGCGGCATTGGGATCATGAACATCATGCTGGCGTCGGTGACGGAGCGCACGCGCGAGATCGGCATCCGGCGGGCGCTCGGCGCACGCCAGGCGCACATCATCCAGCAGTTCCTCGTGGAGACGGTCGTCCTCTCGACGACCGGCGGCGTGCTGGGCATCCTGCTTGGCTGGTGCGGGGCGCTGCTCATCACACAGGCCGTGGGCTGGCCGACGATCGTTCAGCCGTGGACGATCGGTGTGAGCTTCGGGCTGTCGGTCATGGTCGGGGTGTTCTTCGGGCTCTACCCGGCGATCGCCGCCGCACGGCTGGACCCGATCGAGGCCCTGCGGCACGAGTAGGCGCCGGTCGGCCTGCCCTGGCGTGAGCAATCGTGAAGCCGCTCACAAAGTCGTTTGTGCGTCCGCACAACTCCACCAGCGTTTCCCGATTTCAGGTCTTGTGAACGATCTCACAGGTCCTGTCCTGTAATGCCCCCCATTGTTGCCGCGCGGCACTTTTTTGCAGATTTTGCCGATTTTGGTTGCCGGACCGTCAGGACGTGATATATTTCGAGTGGCAGTGGACTCCCTCCCCGCACCTGAATCTCCCCAGAAGAGAGAGCGTCCGTACCTGTATTGTCGTGATCGCGGTTTTCATGGACGTGCCACGAGATGCGACAGACGGACGGACAGGACCGTTGGTTCGGCGCGGGCAGAATCCGGATCGGCGGTTTGGGTCGGGTGACAGCTTCTGCCCTTCGGCCAAAGGAGGCCAAAGGAGTCCGGTCATGACGACGGAGAAGCAGACCACGGTGATGGATCGTGCGATTGTGCCGCAGCGCCTGCTGGACGTCGTGAACGTCGGCGCGGCGGCCCTGCGTCAGTTGGATGACGAGGCGAGCGAGCTGCTTGGCAAGCTCACGCCCGAGCTGGCGCAGTTCATTGATCATGCGTCGTACTCCGTTCGCGCCACAGAGAAGGCCCTGTTCGGCATCGTCCCCAGACTGTCGGGAACACGTTCGACGGCCTTCCCCGACTGGGAGACGTTTTCGCCGCGCTACGCGACCAGGGGCTCGGGTCTGCCGACCCTGACCGCTGAGCAGGAGCAGCACCTGTTCAAGCAGTACAACTTCGCCCGGCGCTCGATTGCGGGTGTCGTGGCACAGGCGGGCGGCAAACCGCTGACGTTTGCCCAGCTGCGGCTGCTGATTGCCTGGGCGAGGGTCGCGCTGGCCGCGCGGGCCCAGATCGTGCAGCTCAACATGCCGCTGGTGCTGGCGATGGCCAAGCGCACGCGGCTGAGCGGCGTCGACTTCGCCGAGCTGATCAGCGAAGGAAACATGGCGCTGCTCCGCAGCGTCGACAAGTTCGACTGCGGCCGCGGGTTCAAGTTCAGCACCTACGGCTGCCGCGC
>CAZNDQ010000246.1:0-6423 GCA_964571825.1 uncultured Planctomycetales bacterium
GTGCGCGTTCTTCTGGGCGGCGACGGTGTCATTCGACGTGGGGGACTGGCCAAGCCGCAAGGTCGCGCCGCACAACGAATCGATCCAGAATGCGTGCGGGCGGGTGGGGGCCTGGCTGGCGTACACCTTCTTCGAATACTTCGGGGCGGGGACGTTCGTGCTGGCGGCGTGCCTGACGGTGTGGACGGTCGTCTGGATCGCGCGGGGGCGGGTGGAGCGCATCTGGCAGCGCGTGATCGGGGCGGTGCTGCTGGTGGCGGTGACCTCGGTGAGCGCGTACATGCTGAGCCGGCGCGTGGCGGCGGGTCTGCCGATCGAGCACGGGGGCGTGCTGGGGATCGCGCTGGGGAACTACCTCTCGGAGAACTTCCACTGGGCGGGGACACTGCTGATCCTGATCTACTGCGTGATCATGGGGGGGATGTTCGCGGCGGAGGAGGTGGCGGCGCCGCTGCCGGGGCTGCTGTGGCGCGCGGGACGGGATTCGGGCAGCGCGCTGGGCACAGGCGGCGTGGGGATGCTGGCGCGGTTGGGGGAGCGGCTGCGGCGGCGGGTGGGGGAGAAGCCGACCGGCCGTCCGGAACTGAAGGTAAAGACAGCGCGATCAGCGATGGCCGAGGCCACGGCGGCCGGCGCGGCCGCGTCGCCGACGAAGGGCGAAAAGCCAAGCGCCGGGGCGGTGCAACCGGAACTGTTCGACGAAAAAACCGGAGCGATCGAGACGCCGAAGACGGGCGGGGCGCGCGAGGCGCGCGAGTATCGGGTGAACACGCCGACGACGAAGGCGAAGGCGGCCGGTCAGGAGAAGGCGGCCCGTCCGGGCGGCGCGGCCACGGCGCCGATCGTGCCGATGGTGGCGCCGGCGGCGGCGGGCGCGGCGCCAGGCAAGGCGGCAGCGGCGGAGGAACGCGTTGCGCCGCAGCCGTATCCGCAGACGCTGGCGGCGTGGGAGCTGCCGTCAACGCAGTTCCTCGACGAGCCGGAATACAAGTACGCGCAGCAGCAGGAGGCGCTGGTGCGCGAGCAGGCGGCGCTGCTGGAGCAGACGCTAGAGGACTACCGGGTCGATGCACAGGTGGTGGAGATCGACACCGGCCCGGTGATCAGCATGTTCGAACTGAACGTTGCGGCGGGGGTAAAAGTGAGCCAGATCTCGTCGCTGTCGAACGACATCGCGCGGGCGCTGAAGGCGCCGGCCGTGCGGGTGGTGGCGCCGATCCCGGGGAAGAACACGATCGGGATCGAGGTGCCGAACCTCGACAAGGAGCGCGTGCGGCTCAAGGAACTGCTGACGCTGGGCCAGCGGCAGGGCGGCGAGATGACGCTGCCGCTCTTCCTCGGCAAGGATGCGAGCGGCAATCCGCTGGTATGCGATCTGACGAAGATGCCGCACATGCTGATCGCGGGGACGCCGGGGTCGGGCAAGAGCGTGTGCATCAATTCGATCGTGATGTCGATCCTGATGACGCAGCGGCCGGATATGGTCAAGATGATCCTCATCGACCCGAAGATGGTCGAGCTGAACCACTTCCGTGATATTCCGCACCTGATGTGCCCGATCGTGACGGAGACGGCGCGGGCGGAGGCCATTCTGGAGTGGGCGGTGCAGAAGATGGATGAGCGCTACGCGCTGCTGGCGGAGGCGGGCGTGCGAAATATCCATTCGTACAACCGGCTGACGCGGGCGGAGCTGGACGAGCGGTTCAAGCCGACGACGGAGGAGGAGCGGACGCAGATCCCGACACACCTGCCGTACGTGGTGATCATCATCGATGAGCTGGCGGACCTGATGATGACCTCGGCGAAGGAGGTCGAGTTCTGCCTGGCGAGGCTGGCGCAGAAGAGCCGGGCCGTGGGCATTCACATCGTCGTGGCGACCCAGCGCCCGGAGGCGAAGGTCGTCACGGGGCTGATCAAGAGCAACCTGCCATGCCGTGTGGCGTTCCGCGTCTCAAGTCGTATGGACTCGCGGATCGTGATGGACCAGAACGGCGCCGAGGTGCTGATGGGGCAGGGGGACATGCTGTTCCTGCCGCCGGGCTCGGCGAAGCTGGTGCGGGCGCAGGGGACGTTCGTCGAGGACAAGGAGCTGAACCGCGTCCTGGAGTTCCTGCGGCAGCACGGCAAGCCGGAGTTCCATCCCGAGCTGATGAAGATCAGGCAGGGGGACGCGGTGGATGACGGGCCGCGCGACGAGCTTTTCGACGAGGCGGTGAAGATCATCATCGAGTCGGGGCGCGGGAGCGTGAGCTTGCTGCAGCGCCGGCTGATGGTCGGCTATTCGCGGGCGAGTCGGCTGATCGAGCAGATGGGAATGGCGGGAATCGTCGGCGAATACAAGGGGTCGGTGGCGCGCGAGGTCGTGGTGACGCTTGAGGAGTGGGAGGCGATGAAGGCGGCGCGGGATGCGGCCGAGGCACAGGAGGCGCAGCAGCAACTGGAGTTTGCGGGGAGCGCGGCCGGCGATGAGGACGAAGACGATGATGAGGATGATGACGATGACGGGTATGACGACGAGGACGATGAGGAGGGGTACGAGAAGGGCGTGACGGGCGAGACGGGGGAGTATGAGGATCAGGAATAGGCACGAATACATCGCGCGATTGACTTGAGTCAGGCAATCGCTGAGACTTCGAGCGGCTTTGCGCAAGGGTCGGTGGAGTCTGGCGATGAGTGTGGGGCAGGCGGCGGGGCTGTGTGAGGGGGCGCCGGGGCCCCTGGCGGACGGCGGCGCGGATGAGGCGGCGCCGGCACATCAGCCGTTCATTCCTTCCGAGACGGACATCCCGGAGTTTACCTGGCAGGCCGTGGCGATGGGCGCGGTGCTGGGGATCATCTTCGGCGCGTCGTCGCTGTACCTCGTGCTGAAGACGGGGCTGACGGTTTCGGCGTCGATTCCGATCGCGGTGCTGTCGATCACCCTGTTCCGCGTGCTGAGCCGGATGTGCGGTGTGCTGGGGCGGCTGCCGGGGCCGCTGGGGTGGCCGTTCCGGGTATTCGGGACGCGGCGGGCAACGATCCTCGAAAACAACATCGTGCAGACGACCGGGTCGGCCGGGGAGTCGATCGCCTTTGGTGTGGGCGTGACGATGCCGGCGCTGATGATCCTCGGCTTCGAGATGCAGATGACGCGCGTGATGCTCGTCGCGACGCTCGGCGGATTGCTGGGGATCCTGATGATGATTCCGCTGCGGCGGGCGTTCATCGTCAAGCAGCACGGGAAGCTGCGCTACCCGGAGGGCACAGCCTGCGCGGACGTTCTGATCGTCGGTGAAAAGGGTGGAACCACCGCGGCCACCGTATTCATCGGGTTCGGGATCGCGTTCGGCTTCAAGGTGTTGATGCAAGCGGTCAAGCTTTGGAAGGACATCCCGTCGCGGATGCTCGGATTTTTCAAGGGCGCAGAGGTCTCGCTGGAGGCGGACCCGGCGCTGCTGGGCGTCGGCTACATCATCGGGCCGAAGATTGCCAGCGTGATGGTCGGTGGCGGCGTACTGGCGTCGTTCGTATTCGTTCCGCTGATCACGATATTCGGCGAGGGACTGGGCGAGCCGCTGTATCCAGGGACACATCTCATTCGCGATATGTCGACGTACGACATCTGGAAGTCGTACATGCTCTACATTGGCGCGGGCGCGGTCGCGGCCGGGGGGATCGTGAGCATGGTGCAGGCGCTGCCGATGATCGGGCGGTCGGTGGCGGCGGGGCTGCGCGATCTGTCGGCCGGGGGCGGCGCGGCCGCGGTGCGGGCGCGGCTGCCGCGAATCGAGCGCGACATGTCGATGCGCGTGGTGGTGTTCGGCGCGCTGGGACTGGTGGTGGCGATCTGGGCGGCGCCGCTGCTGAACATGAACTGGCGGGGCGCGCTGCTCATCGTGCTGCTGGGGTTCCTGTTCGTGACGGTGTCGAGCCGCCTAACGGGCGAGATCGGCTCATCGTCGAATCCGATTTCGGGGATGACGGTGGCAACGCTGCTGATCACGAGCCTGGTATTTCTGGCGCTGGGGATGACGACGCGCAACGACAAGCTGACGGCGCTGTCGATCGCGGGGATCGTCAGCATCGCGGCTTCGAACGGCGGGACGACGTCGCAGGATTTGAAGACGGGATATCTGGTCGGCGGCACGCCGCGCTGGCAGCAGATTGCGATTCTGGTGGGGGCGCTGACGTCGGCGCTGGTGATCGGCGGGACGCTGGAGCTGCTCAACGACGCCTCGACCGTGTACACGACGAAGAACCTGCCGGCGGTACAGGCGGACGCGGCGGCGGTGGCCGCGATGCGGCGCGAGCGGGCGGGCCGGCCGTATGCCGATGACACGACAGAGTACGGTGTGTGGCACGTCGGCGAGGGCGAGGTTGAGGGCCTGCCGCAGGGCAGGTACCTCGTCGATGAGGGCGGGGCGATCAGGTATCTCGCGGATCCCGGCATCAACGGCGTGGTGAAAGTCGATGACCGCGGGCAGTCGGTGACGAAATACGATGCGCCCAAGGCGCACCTGATGGCGTTGATTATCGACGGCATCCTCTCGCGGAAGCTGCCGTGGTCGCTGGTGCTGCTGGGGGTGTCGGTGGCACTGGTGCTGGAGTTGTGCGGTGTGCCGTCGCTGCCGTTTGCCGTGGGCGTGTATCTGCCGCTGTCAGCCTCGACGCCGATCTTCGTCGGCGGCGCGGTGCGCTGGGTGGCGGACCGGCTGAGCCGGCGGTCGGAGGCGGAGTCGGAGATGAGCCCGGGGGTGCTGCTGTCGTCGGGGTACATCGCGGGGGGTGCGATCGCCGGGATCGTGTACGCGCTGATGGCGGCGTTTTACGAGGATGCGATGAGAAGACTCGACCTGAGCGGGAAGCTGGGGGCGGCTGCGACGAGCGAGTGGCTGCCGGTGGTCATGTTCGGCGCGTTAACGGCCGTACTGCTGGTTGTGGGCGTGGGCCGGTCGAGACGAGTCGCGCACGCAGCGTGACCGCGAACAACGCGGCGCGAAAAAAATCGTGTGATGGGCTTTTCCGACTCGACGTGGTAGGTCGGGTCCTACGGATGTGATTCGCGTGAGCCAGCGGCCGTTCCTTGCTGGGCGAGTTGCGGGATGAGCGCGTACAGGTCGCCCAGGACCCAGAGGTCGACGATTCGCGCGCCGACAACTGTGAAGAGCGCGGCGCCATGCCACTGAACGTGCCGCCCGGTAGGGGGGTGGCCGAGGAACGCGCCGACGTGCCGACCGTGGAAGAGCATGCGGGCAAACGCGCGGTAGTTCTCGCAGACCAGATCGAGGATGTCGCAGCGGTAGTCGGCGAGCGCGGCGTGTACCATCTCAACGTATGCGCGGAATTCACCGTGACCGCACAGGGATCGGCCGAGCGAGCCCCGAAAAGTCACCTCGCGATCAAGAAGTTCGGGAATACGCGCGAGATCCTGCCGATTCCAGATATCGTCGTAGAAGGCGCGGACGAGGGCCGCACAGTCAGGCATCTCCATGCCGGGCAGTGTACCGCGCGGGCGACGGACGGGCGCGGGGAATGTACGCGTCGTAGCAGGCGATCAATATCACTATAATCAGGTGTTGGCCCCGAGGCCGCCTGGTCGAGGGGTGGGAGTTGGGCACGATGCTGTACCAGTTGCCGCTGCCGGTCGAATACCGCGAGGCCAGTTTCGACGAACTGCGCCGGCGGATCGCGCTGCGCCGCGCGGAGTTCGGCCCGCGCCTCGTCATTCTCGGCCATCATTACCAGGAAGACGACGTCATCGCGTTTGCGGATTTCCGCGGGGACAGTCTGAAGCTGTCGCAGATCGCCGGGGCACAGCGGGAGGCGGAGTACGTCGTCTTCTGCGGCGTGCATTTCATGGCCGAGTCGGCCGACATGCTGACCGACGAGCACGTCAAGGTGATCCTTCCCGACCTCTCGGCCGGATGCAGCATGGCCGACATGGCGACCATCGACCAACTCGAGGCGGCCTGGGACGTGCTGCTGCACCACACCGACGAACGGATTATCCCCATCACCTACGTCAATTCATCCGCAGCGGTAAAGGCGTTTTGCGGCGAACATGGAGGCGCCTGCTGCACCAGCGGCAACGCGGCGCGGGTGCTGGAGTGGGCGCTCAGCGAAGGCGACAAGGTGATGTTCCTGCCCGACCAGCACCTCGGCCGTAACACGGCCTACGCAATGGGGTTCCCGCTGGAGAGCATGGCCGTGGTCGATCCGCACGCGCCGGTGCTGGGCCTGAGCCCGCAGGAGGTCCGCGCTGCCCGCTTCCTGCTCTGGAAGGGACATTGCAGCGTGCACGCCCTGTTCAAACCGGAGCAGGTGGACGAAATCCGCCGAATGGACCCCGAGTTTCGCATCCTCGTCCACCCCGAGTGCGTGTTCGAGGTCGTGCAGAAGGCGGACCTGTACGGAAGCACGGAGTTCATCATCAAGACAATCGAG
>CAZNDQ010000247.1:0-6182 GCA_964571825.1 uncultured Planctomycetales bacterium
CGCGGGCGCGAAGAGGGGCATCGCGCGGGATATGAGGAAGGTAAGGACAAGGGGCTGGCGGAGGGGCTGCGGCTGGCGCAGCAGCGGTATGCGGAAGAGCAGAAGCAGTTGACGCAGGCGCTGACGGGCGCGCTGGGCGAGTTTGAGCGGCAGCGGCACGTGCTGCTGGCGGCGGCGGAGCATGACGTATTGGAGCTGGCGACGGCGATTGCGCGGCGGGTGACGCGGCGGATCGCGGCGGGGGAGGAGACGATCGCGGTGGAGCAGCTTCGCGCGGTGCTGGAGCGGGTCGGCGCGCGGAACGCGCTGGCGGTGCGCGTGCATCCGGAGGAGGCGGAGGCGGTGCGGCGGTTCGCGGGGGAGATGGCGCGCGAGATCGAGCAATGGAAGCACGTGCGGATCGAGGCGGAAGAGGCGGTGGGGCGCGGCGGGGTCGTCGTCGAGCTGGCGCAGGGCGAAGTGGACGCGACGATGGAGACGCAGCTTGACCGCATCGCGGAGGCGCTGGGCGCGAGCGTGCGGAAGGAAGCATGAGCGTGTTCTCGTCACAACTCGAGATGATCGAGCACATCGACACGCACCGCGTCGAGGGGCGCGTGGTGGAGGTGAGCGGGCTGACGATCGGCGCGGTCGATCTGCATGTGCCGGTGGGGGCGATGTGCCGGGTGCGCACGGCCGGGGGCGGGGAGATGATCGGCGCGGTGATCGGGCTGCGCGATGAGGTGTCGCTGGTGATGCCGCTGGAGGAGCCGCGGGGGGTGGCGCGCGGGGACCGCGTGGAGAGTCTGGCGGGCCGGCCGACGGTGCGCGTGGGGCCGGAGCTGCTGGGGCGGGTGATCGACGGGCTGGGCCGGCCGATCGATGGCGGGCGGGCGCTGTCGTGCAGCGTGCATTATCCGCTGTATGCGGAGGCGCCGGCGGCGATGTCGCGGCGGCCGGTGGATGAGCCGCTGGGGACGGGGATCCGGGCGATCGACGGGCTGCTGACGGTGGGGAAGGGGCAGCGGCTGGGGCTGTTTTCGGGGACGGGCGTGGGCAAGAGCGTGCTGCTGGGAATGATGGCGCGGGGG
The DNA here is from genome assembly GCA_964571825.1 of uncultured Planctomycetales bacterium. Taxonomy (GTDB): domain Bacteria; phylum Planctomycetota; class Phycisphaerae; order UBA1845; genus CAZNDQ01. The sequence continues at coordinate 1,071 of CAZNDQ010000247.1, forward strand.
ACGGCCGCGGATGCGCTGGTGCTGGCGCTGGTGGGCGAGCGCGGGCGCGAGGTGGGCGACGTGCTGAGCAAGGTGCTGGGCGAGGAGGGGCTGCGCAAGGCGGTGGTGGTGGTAGCGACGTCGGACCAGTCGCCGTTGTTGCGCGTGCGGGCGAGTTATGTGGCGACGGCGGTCGCGGAATATTTGCGCGATCAGGGGCAAAATGTGCTGCTGCTGATGGACTCGCTGACGCGGATGGCGATGGCGCAGCGGCAGATCGGGCTGTCGGCGGGGGAGCCGCCGACGACGAAGGGCTATCCGCCGAGCACGTTCGCGATGCTGCCGCTACTACTGGAAAGGGCGGGTCGGACGCAGCGGGGGTCGATAACAGGGTTCTACACGGTGCTGGTGGAGGGGGATGACCTGGACGAGCCGATTTCCGACGCGGTACGCGGCGTGCTGGACGGGCACGTGGTGCTGAGCCGGGCGATCGCGCAACGGCAGCATTACCCGGCGATCGGGGTGCTGGAGAGCGTGAGCCGGGTGATGCCGGACGTGGCGGACGCGGAGCACCTGGCGGCGGCGCAGCGCGTGCTCGGGCTGGTGAGTGCGTACGGGGAGGTGGAGGACCTGGTGAACATCGGCGCGTATGCGCGGGGATCGAATGCGCGGTTCGATCTGGCGATCGAGATGAAGCCGCGGATCGACGGATTTCTGCGGCAGGGGATGCGGGAGGTGTCGTCTGCGGCGGAGTCGCGGCGCGGGGTGATCGAGTTGGCGGCGGAGGCGGAGCGGCTCGAAGGGCAACTGCGCGGGCGCGGCGTCGCGGGCGCGGCGGCGGCGCGGAAGGAAGCGGCCGGCCGGAAGCAAACGGTGTAACGGGCGAGGCGCATGGCGAAGCGATTTGCGTTTCATCTGGAGACGCTGCTGGAGCTGCGGCAGCGGCGCGAGGAGGAGCAGCAGCGCGTGGTGGCGCAGCGTGTGCGCGAGCTGGAGCGGCTGCGGCAGCGGCGGGAGCAGATCGAGCGGCAGTTCGGGCGGGAGGCGGACGAGGTGCGGTCGGAGCGGTCGTCGGGGGTGCTGAACATTCAGCACATCGCGCGGCACCGGCACTGGCTGACGCACCTGCAGCGGAGCCTGCTGGCGGTGGAAGGGGAGATGCGGACATTGGAGGCGCGGCTGGCGCAGGAGCGGGCGGTATTGGTGGAGCTGTCGCGGGAGCGCAAGGCGCTGGAAAAGCTGAAGGAGCGGCGGGCGCTGCGCTACAAGCAGGAGCAGAATCGGCGGGAACAGCGGGAGCAGGATGAGACGGCGGTGGTGCGGCATCGGCGGGCGGCGCTGACGGCGCGCGGAGCGACGAGATGATGAAGCGCGTGTACCAGGCGGTGTCGATGCTGGCGGTGGCGCACATCATGTTGCTGCTGGGGGGCACGGCGTATCTGATTGCCTCGGGGATGCTGACGGTGGAACGGGCGGAGCTGATTGCGCAGGGGCTGGGCGGGGAGTTTCCGCCGCCGGAGGCGGAAACGGGCAACGGCGACGAAGAGGAAGAATCGACCGGGCCGGTGGAGGCGCGGATCGCGCAGGCGCAGGAGGAGAAGGAGGCGTTGCGGCGGCTGCTGGAGCGCGAGGTGCGGGAGGTGGAGGACCGTCAGCGGCTGGTGGACGCGGCGATGCTGGACGTGATCCGGCGGCAGGAGCAGTTGGAGGGGGAGCGGGTCGCGTTCGCGCAGCAGCAGGAAGCGATCCGGGCGGAGCGCTTGCAGAGCGGGTTTGTCAAGGAGCTGGAGCTGCTCAGCGCGGCCAAGCCGGCGGCGCGGAAGGAACTGCTGCGGCAGAAGCCGGACGCGGACGTGGTGAAGCTGCTGATGGAGATGGACGAGCGGCAGGGCAAGCAGGTGATCGATGCGTGCAAGACGCCGGAGGAAGTGGCGTGGATCGCGCGCATCCTGCATCAGATTCAGACGCAAAACGGACTTTCGTCGGCGGAGACCGAGCGGAGCGAGCCGGAGGCTCAGGTAGCGGATACCCGGTAGCGACGGTCTAACGTCGAGGAAAGGACGTCTTCATGTCTTCAGGATCGGCGATCGAGCTGCTGCGCGGGTTTGCGCGCGCGGAGACGAAAACCCCGGAGAGAAACGGTTCGTCGGGGCGGCAGGTGACGCGGGAGTTCGCGTCGCTGCTGGAGGGGAGCCGCGCGCGGCGGACGCGGGAGCCGGAGCGCCAGGCGCCGGCGGCGGAGCCGGGCGGGCGGACGGAGAGGCGAAGCGCGCAGACGGAGCGGCGGCGCGACGACATCACGAAGTCGGACGATGCGGCGCTGATGTACCCGGAAAACGAGGAGGCTGTGCCGCGCGCGGCGGAGGCAGCGCCGGCGGAAGCGGCGAGCGCGGCGGTTGCCGGTGAGGACGGGGCGGCGGCGCCGGCGGGCGCGACGGCAGCGGCGGCGGAGCCGGCGGCGAAGGGCGACGTGGCAGCGGGATCGGCGCAGACAGCCATCACCGCAGAGACGCAGTCGACTGTGGACGGGCTGCTGCGGCTGGTGCAGATCAGCCGGGCGGCGGCGGAGGCGCTGCGGACGGCGCCGACGGCGAATGCGGTGCCGGTGGAGAGCGCAGCGCGGCCGGTGGCGGAGCCGGCGGCGGTGCCGGCCGTGCCGGTGGGTGTGGCGGCGGAGCCGACGCGGGTGCCGGCGCGGGCAGTGGTGGAGGCGGTGCCGACGCCGGTGCCGGTGGAGCGGCCGGTGACGATAACGCGAACGAACCCCGTCACGCCGGGACCGGTGAGCGCGGAGGATCCCGAGGAGCGTGCCGTCGTACGGAACGAAGCCGCGCCGGTACCGCGAAGCAACGAGTCCGTGCGCACGCCGGGGCCGATTGCGCAGGCGTCAACCGATGAACCTGTGGCCTCAACACACACGACGGGCGCGGCGAGCGCAGCCGTGCCGGCGGCGCAGCCGGTCGAAACTCGGCGCGAAACTGTGCAGCGGCGCGGCGAGGCAGCGCGGATCGAAGCGCGGATTATCAGCGAGCGCGCGGAAAGCGGCGACGTGACGGAGACCTCGGCCTCGCAGGTGGCGCGGGCGTTGATCGGGCGCGTTGAAGGAAAAATGACGGACGGCGTGCTGCAGGCAGGCAGGCGCGAGCGGATTGGAGCGTTGCCCGGCGCCGGCGACGCGCTGACGTCGCAATCAAACGGCGGCTTGTCGTTGCGTTCGACGCCGGGCGGTGCAGTCGAGGCGGGCGGCGCGAGGGCGGCCGCGCAGCCGTTTGATCTGCGCGCGGAACTGAGCGCGCAGGAGCGGACGGCGGCGGTGGAGCAGATCGTCGAGGCGGCGCGGGCGCAGGTCGGCGCGCGGCGATCGCAGGTGACGCTGCAACTCGAGCCGCCGGAGCTGGGGCGGCTGCGGATCGAGGTGCAGGTGCGCGACAGCGCGATCGGGATCCAGGTGCGGGCGGAGACGCGGGTGGCGCACGAGCTGCTGCAGAGCCGGATGGGGGAGCTGCGGCGGGCGCTGGAGTCGCAGGGGATGACGCTGGACCGGGCACAGGTTGAGCTGCGGAGCCCGGAGCAGACATCGTCGGGTCAGACGCACGAGCGGGGCCTGGAGCAGCAGTCAGCGTTCGAGCACGACCGAGGTTCGGGGTGGAGCGGCGAGCACGGTCGGGCGGAGGAGCGGGGCGAGGGGCAACCCGACGAACGTGTGCCGGTGGAAACGGCGGAGGCGGTGCAGGTTGCCGGCGTGGCGCAGGAGACGGTCGAGTCGGTGTCGGCGGGGATCAACTTGCTGGTGTAGGAATGCCAGTGACCAGTGACCAGTGGCCGGTGGCCAGTTGAGGAGTCCCGGAGTACCGGGACGGAAGAGATGTGGGATGTGTCGGCGTGCTGAAGGTACAGCGCGATAAGAGATGCTTCGCTACGCTCAACATGACGGCGAAGGGCGCTCAGAATGACGGGAGTCGCGTGAACGGAAAGCGTTGAACTTCGCCGAGAGAAGGAGCGATCGATGGAAACGGCAGTGATCGGGACGGGATCGACGGCGGCGTCGAGCAGCGCGACGACGCGGACGCTGGCGGACATGAGTTCGGAGGCGTTCTTCAAGATCATGCTGACGGAGTTGCAGACGCAGGACCCGCTGGAGCCGGTGGACAACGCGAAGCTGGTGCAGCAGATCTCGCAGATCCGCGACATGGAAGCGTCGACGAAGCTGACGAACACGTTGACGAAGCTGACGGAGCAGCAGGCGGCGATGTTCGAGCAGCAGCGGTTCGGCGCGTCGGCGGGGATGATCGGCAAGTACGTCGAGGGCTACGTGACGGACGAGGGCGGGACGCCGCGGCTGGTGTCGGGCGTGGTGACGGGGCTGAAGTTCGCGGAGAACGGCCAGCCGCTGCTGGAGCTGTCGGACGGGAGCGCGCTGCCGGAGTCGCAGGTGACGCAGGTGACGACGCTCGATGAAGTGAACCGCATCGCCAACAAGCTGATCGGCAAGCGCGTGCGCGGCGAGGCGACGGATGCGGACGAGACGCGGCAGACGGTGGAGGGGCTGGTGGAGTCGCTGGAGTCGGACGAGTTCGGGCTGCCGGTGCTGGTGCTGGACTCGGGTGTGAAGATGAAGCTGCGCGACTTTCGCGAGGTGGTGGGGGAGGAATGAAATGCGTCGCTTCGCACCGCATTTCGCAGTGGCCAGTGACCAGTGGCCGGTGGCCAGTGAAGGAGTCGCGGAGTACCGCGACGAAGAAATGCGGAATGCGAAATGCGGAACGCGGAATAGAGGCGACCAGACAGTTTTCGGCGTGCTGGGCGCACATGGTCATGGAGATTCTTCGCTTCGCTCAGGATGACGGCTCGGAAGAAATGCGGAATGCGGAATGCGGAATGCCGGCGATCGGTCGCGTTTCGGCGTGCTGGGCGGACAGTGTGATTCGAGATCCTTCGCTTCGCTCGGGATGACGGTCACGGGCGCTCGGGATGACGGTGAAGGGCGTCAAGGGAGACGGCACTTGAACGGCTGGGAGTTGGAACCGGGAACGAGTGAGAACAGGTCCGTAGTGGACAGGAGATAAACGATGGGTCTGACATCGGCACTGTTTACGGGGTTGACGGGACTGAACTCGAATCAGTACCGGATCG
>CAZNDQ010000247.1:6192-6407 GCA_964571825.1 uncultured Planctomycetales bacterium
CTTCAAGGGCGGGCGGGTGAACTTTCAGACGCAGTTCGCGCTGACGCTCTCGGGCGGCTCGACGCCGGGCCAGGCGGAGGGCGGCAGCAACCCGACGCAAATCGGGCTGGGCTCGGTGCTGGGCTCGATCCAGCGGGCGTTCACGCCGGGCTCGATCGAGACGACGGGCGTGGCGACGGACCTGGCGATCGAGGGGGACGGGTTCTTCGTGCTGC
>CAZNDQ010000248.1:0-6400 GCA_964571825.1 uncultured Planctomycetales bacterium
AGGGTCACTGTTCGTTCGCGCTGCTGGAGATGATGCGGATGAACATGGCGTGGGAGGGGGCGTCGTTTGCCCGGGCGCTGGACCACGTGGGTCGGCGCGCGGTGTTCACGACGCACACGCCAGTGGCGGCGGGTCACGACCGGTTTCCGCCGGCGCTGGTGTTGGCGCACCTGGACTTCATCCGGCGGGAGATGGGGCTGAGCGAATCGGAGTTTCTCGGGCTGGGGCGGGTGAACGCGCAGGACGCGAACGAGCCGTACTGCATGACGGTGCTGGCGCTGAAGATCGCGCACCGGGCGAACGGGGTTTCGGCGCTTCACGGGCGGGTGAGCCGGCAGATGTGGCGTCCGCTGTGGGGCGGGCGTCCGGAGCCGGAGGTGCCGATCGGGCACATCACGAACGGGGTGCACGTTCCGGGTTGGCTGGCGCCGCAGATGCGCGGGCTGTACGATCGGTATTTCGGACCGGACTGGCTGTCGCGGCACGACTGGCGACCGAACTGGGAGGAGATCTCGCGGATTCCGGACGAGGAACTGTGGGAGACGCACGAGATTCTCAAACAGCGGCTGATCGGTTTTTTGCGGCGCCATATTGCGCGGGAGTGCGTGGAGCGGGGCGACACATCGGAGCGGATCCACCGGGCGCAGAACTGCCTCAGTCCGAACGTGCTGACGATCGGCTTTGCGCGGCGGTTCGCGGAGTACAAGCGGGCGGGGCTGATCTTCCACGACGTGGAGCGGCTGCTGCGGCTGATCAAGGACGAGAAGCGGCCGATCCAGTTGATCTTCTCGGGCAAGGCGCACCCGGCGAACGACGCGGGGAAAAAGACGATCCAGAGCATCTTCAACTACGCCTGGGACGAGCGGTTTCGGGACCGGGTGGTGTTCGTCGGGGACTACGACATCGGGATCGCGCGGCAGCTCGTGCAGGGGGTGGACCTGTGGCTGAACAACCCGCTGCGTCCGCTGGAGGCGAGCGGGACGAGCGGGCAGAAGATCATCATGAACCACGGTCTGAACTGCTCGGTGCTGGACGGGTGGTGGACGGAGGCGTACGACGGGCACAACGGATTTGCGATCGGCTACGGGGGGAGCCACCCGGACGTGGACGAGCAGTGGCGGCGTGACGCGGATGCGCTGTACCGGGTGCTGGAGGAGCAGGTGATCCCGCTCTACTACGAGCGGAACAGCGCCGGCGTGCCGCACAAATGGCTGAAGATGGTGAAGTGGGCGATCTACACACTGGGCTGGCGTTTCAGCGCCAACCGGATGGTGATGAATTACTACGACGAGTGCTACCGTCCGGCGGCGGGCGAGCTGGTCTGCGATTTTCGCGGGTTGTCGTCGCTGCGTGATTCGCATTGACGGCCGCGCGTGGCGCGCGTGCGAGTGAGAGCGCATGGCCGTATTCCCCCCCACCGCCGCATCGGGCAATTCGCGGTGTCTGGCCACGTTCGGGCCGAGCGGCGAAATCCAGGGATTTTTCTACCCGCGGATCGACTTTGCGCGGAACGTCAATCAGGCGATGTTCGCGGTATACATGGAAGGGGGCCAGCCACAACCGCTGGCGTGGAGCTTCGCCGAGTGGTGGAAGCGGGGTCAGCACTTCGAACAGCGGAGCAACGTGCTCACCACGACGCTGCGGCATGCCAGGCACGATCTATCGGTCGAGGTGACGGACGTCGTGCCGCCGGGGGAGACGGCGTTGTTGCGGCGGTTCCGCATCGGGCGCGGACCGGGGTGTCCGCGGGTGCGGCTGTTTCACTACTTCGACCTGATTCCCAACGACACGGAGTGGCGGAACGCGGTGCAGTCCGAGGCGGTGTCGCGGGTGGTGGTGCAGCACTTCCGCGAGGTGTCGCTGGGGGTGGCGGCGGAGCGGCCGTTTGCGGCGGGCTGCGGCGTGGTGCGGGCGGGGCAATCGGACGTCAAGTCGGCCATGGAGCGGGGCGGCGTGATCGACTCGCATCAGGCGATCGGCAACGTTGACTTCTGCATCGCGTTCGACGTCCCGGAGGAGCGCGAGTGGTCGTGCGTGCTGGTGCTGGCGGGCGGGGCGACGCGCAGCGGGGTGCAGTCGGCGGCGCGGCGGCTGGCGGATGCGCCGTTTGAGGATGCGCTGCGGGACTGCCGGGAGCGGTGCGGGCAGTTGCTCGATTCGTTTCCGCCGTGTGAGACGGCGGAGTTCGCGGGGGCGTATGAGCGGGCGGTGATCTCGCTGTTCGACCTGTACGACGATTCGGCGGGGGTGTTCATTGCGGCGCCGGCGTTCGATCCGGGGTTCGTGCGTTCGGGCGGGTACGGCTTCTGCTGGCCGCGGGACACGGCAGTGTGCGCGGTGGCGGCGGCGCGGGCCGGGCGGATCGACATCGCCGAGCAGTTCTTCGCGTGGATGGCGCGGACGCAGCTTGCGGACGGGCACTGGTATCAGCGGTACTGGACGGACGGCAGTCCGGCGCCGTCGTGGTGTGTGCGCGAGGATGAGATCCAGCTTGACCAGACGTGTTCGCTGGTGCACGCGGCCGGTCGGCTGGTGCGGCTGGCGGGGCGGGACGCGGACGTATTGCGGGCGATCGCGCGGGGGCCGGTGGAGCGGGCGGTGGCAGCGATCGTGCGGCACATTGGGCCGGACCACCTGCATCGGTGCGCGATGGACCTGTGGGAGTGCTGCAAGGGGACGTTTGCGTATACGAACGGGGCGGTGATCGCGGCGCTGCGCGAGGCGCACGAGGTGTTCGGGGTGGCGATCCCGGACCTGGCACCGCTGCGGCGGGCGCTGTTTGCACGGTTCTGGTCGGCGGAGAAGCGGCGCTGGGCGCGGCGCATTACGCCGGAAGGAGAGTTGGACGAGACGCTCGATTCGTCGATGCTTGGTTTGATCCGGCCGTGGGGGGTGCTGGACTTGACGGATGCGCGGGAGCGCGAGATTGCGCGGGAGACAATTGAGACGGTGGCGGAGCGGCTGTCGGTGCCGACGCGCGGGGGGCCGGCGATTCTGCGGTTCGAGCGGGAGACGTATATGGGGGGCGGGCCGGGGTGCGTCAACACGCTGTGGCTGGGGCTGTGCCGACTGCGGCTGGCAGCGGCGACGCCGGAGCGGCGGGAGGCCCAGGAGCAGACGGCGGCGGCGATGGCGAACATGCGGGCAGCGATTGCGAACGCGAGCCCGACGGGGCAGCTCCCGGAGCTGATTCCGGCGGTGGAGTTTGATTATTGGGCGGCGCCGCATGCCTGGGCGAGCGCGCTGCTGATCGAGTGCGTGCTGTCGCTGCAGGAGCTGCGCGGGCACGGGATCGCGGTTGCGTCCGCGTAAAACGCGCTGTTCAGCGCGGAGCCGGGCGGCTGATGATCTGATTCATTGAATCGCGCGCGCGGCAGCCGTATCATCAGGCGGCCCGTTGCGCGCGGTGCGCGCTGCGGGAACATCCTGTCGAGCGGGGGACCGATAAGGGGAAGAAGCATGCACGTTGAGATACGGCGCGGGTATGTCATTGCGGCGCTGGCGGCGCTGATGGCGGGCGCGGCGGGTGCGCGCGTGCGCGCGAGCAGCGTGGTGCCGATGGCCGTGAGCGAGATGGCGGACCACGCGGCGGCGGTGGTGATGGGGCGCGTGGTGTCGATTGAGCCGAGATGGGCAGAGAATCCGCGGCGAATCGAATCGACAATCACCTTCGAGCAGGTGGAGTATCTCAAGGGCACAGTCGACGACGATGCAGCGACGTTGTCGCTGGTTGTGCCCGGGGGGGAGATCGACGGGGTGCAGATGCGGATCGGCTGTGCGCCGACGTTTGAGGTCGGCGGGCAGTATCTGTTGTTCGTGCTGCCGCAGTACAAGACGCATCCGGTCGTCGGTCTGTGGCAGGGGGCGTTCCGCGTCGTCGAGGACGAGGCGGGTGTGGCGCGGGTGTTTGACGCGGGCGGGCGCGGGGTGACGGGGATCGACGGGGAGGGATTCGTGCGGTCGGCGGGAGCGGCGCCGCGGAGCGCGGTGGCGCATCTGCACGATGTGGAGAACGTTCACGTGCTGGACGCGGCGGCGCGGGGTGCGCCGGCGGCGGCGATGGCGCTGGGAGAGTTTGTGGAGCGGCTGCGGCCGGTGCTGGCGGCGAGCCGCGTGCATCCACTGGCGGGTCCGGCGGGGCAGCGGGAAGCCGTTGCATACACGCCGACGGCCTTGCGGCGGAGCCTGGGCAACGAAGCGCGGGGCGGCGCAGCTCCCCCACCGCCGCGCGGGCCGGCGGCGCAGGAGGCGGTGCGCGAGATGCGAACGGAGCGCGGCGCGGCGCAGGAGGCGCAGCGATGAGGCGGGGGCGCGTTGTTGCCGCGATGGTCCTGACGATGCTGGTGCCGACTGTGGTGCCGCGCAGAGTAACAGCATTCAGTTACTTCCAATATGGCGGGGTGAAGGTCGTGTGGGCGGGGGCGCAGAGCCTGCGTTACCTGTCGCCGTCGACGTTTCCGGCGAACAGCGATCCGGACATTCACTTCCGCTCGGCGATGGGGCTGTGGAACCTCGTGCCGGCGTGCACCTTCGAATATTTCTACCAGCGGCTGACGCAGGATTTCCCGGTCGATCACTTTGACGGCTTCAGCGACACGGTGGCGGTGCCGGCGTCGCAGCTCGATCCGGGCGTGCTGGGGGTGACGTTTCTCGTGAACAACGGTGCGCAGTGGTACGACATGGACATGTTTTTTTCCGATCTGCCGCTGGGGGTGGGCTGGACATTCGAGCCGAACCCCGGCTGCGACATCGTGACGCAGCCGACGCCGAACAACGGGTTCTCGTTTCTGCTGGTGGCGACACACGAACTGGGGCACGCGCTGGGGCTCGGTCACGACCCGATCGGCAACGAGAGCCCGGGGACGCCGTGGTTCATCGCGACGATGAATCCGCGGTATCCGAGCGGGGGTCCGATCGGGCAGGAGAACATCATCGAACTGCACACGGATGACCGGAGCGGGGCGCGGTTCCTGTATCCGCATTCGGGGCCGTCGGGGCCGGCGTACGTCGATCTGGCGGGGGCGAGTTATGCGTCGGGGCCGCAGATCGGCAAGGCGATCCCGGTGTCGTTTTCGCCGGGGTCGGTGAATCCGGGCGGCGAGGTGATTGCGCGGTCGGTGATCGAGAACCTGGGGACGACAAACGAGTTTTTCGTGCGGCAGGGATTTTACCTGTCCGTCGATGAGCAAATCACGCCGAGTGACGCCTATCTGGGCTCGCTGTTGTGGGACCTGGCGTTCGAGGACGCGCTGGAGTTCGACGTGGCGATCGAGATGCCGGCGGACCTGGCGGCCGGGCCCTACTACCTCGGGTCGATCTTCGACGACCTCGACGAGGTGGCGGAAGAATACGAGGACAACAACGCGGTGTCCTACTGCACGCCGCTGACGGTGAACCGGCTGGCGCCGGTGATCGTCGAGTTCGGACAGATGATCGTTCCGTGCGGTCAGCCGTTCACGGGTCCGACGCCCGTCGTGACGCATCCGCTGAACATGGCGCCGATGACGTGGAGTCTGGACAACCCGCCGGCGGGGATGACGATCCATCCGGCGACCGGGGTGATCTCGTGGCCGAGCCCGGTGCACTCGCCGTTTCTGTACACGATCATCGTGCGGGCGACGAACAGCAGCGGCACGGCGACGCAGATTCTGTTCCTGGGCGTGCAGCTTGCGGCGCCGGCGATCGCGCCGATTGCCGATGTGGAGATCGAGTGCGGGCAGCCGTACGTCGGACCGGTGCCGGGGCTGACGGGGCCGGCGTGCATGGAGCCGATCCTGGCGTGGTCGCTGGACGCGGGCCCGGTGGGGATGACGATCAGCCCGGCGACGGGGCAGGTGAGCTGGGCGAATCCGGTGCGGTCGGCGACGCCGTACACGGTGACGATCCGGGCGACGAACTCGAGCGGCAGCGGGTCGAGGAGCTGGACGATCACGGTGCCGTCGTCGGGGGGCGATCTCGACGGGGACGGGAGCGTGAACCTGACGGACTTTTCGACGCTGGCGGTATGTTTCACGGGCGGGGGGACAACGCCGCCAGCCGGTTGCGCGCCGGAGGCGTTCGCGGCGAGCGACTTCGACTGCGACGGCGACGTGGACCTGGCGGACTTTTCGTCATTCGCCACGACGTTCGGGCAATAGTGCGGCTGCGCGCGGCGCGGTGCGGCGCGCCGCGGTCCTTTAATTCTCATCTTCAAACGGCACACACCAGCGGAGCGTGATGCGCAGGTCGGCGCCGGGCGTGCGCTGGACGGCGAGTGCGAGTTTGTGCTGCGGAGTGGGGGCGAAGCGGGCGAACTGCCATTCGTCGTCGCGGGGCATGCCGGGGGCGTGATGTTCGACGCGCGCCGCATCGGGCGAAGTGAGCAAGATGGAGAAATCGCGCAGCGGGGCGGAGAGGCCGA
>CAZNDQ010000249.1:0-6393 GCA_964571825.1 uncultured Planctomycetales bacterium
GCTGGAACAACTGTTTAATCCCTATACGTTCGGGGACGTGCTGCAAAATCACCGTTCAGCGGTCTTAGAAGCGGCCGCCCGGTATTACGAGGAGAAGGCGAAGAAAAAGATTTAGGCGTCCACTCCAGCCGTTCGTTCATCAGGGTGTTCGGACGGCTGGGTGGGTTTTACCCGTTTCCGCTTTTGCGTATGGAAACGAAAAAGCAACGACTCCGGCGGATCGTCCGCATCGCGTACGAGAAGCCGCTGTCGCCCCGATGGCGAAAGGACACGATCTCGGTCTTTCCGGGCTGGGCGTTCGACCTGCTCGTCGTCGGAAGCTGCGTGACGTTCGCCTCGCACTACTTCTTCGGAGTAGGCGGCGTGATCGGAGCGCTCTTTATTTCCTTTACCCTCTTTTTCGTTATGGAGAACAATAAGAAGAAGGCCGCCAGGAAGGCGGAGGAAACCCCGGCCAGCGCGCCGGAGACCGCCGCGACGGATGCGGCGACGGCTGCGAAGCGTCAGCCGGTCAAGACCTTTCGCGTGGACGATTGCTCCGCGAGCGTCTGGGTCCGCGAGACCCAGGTGCGCGGGGAATTCGTGAAGTTCTACAGTGTCACGTTCGAGCGGGCCTATACGGACCGCAGTGGCGCTCGCGGCTACACGAAGACCTTCAACCTCGAAAGTCTTGGGAAGGTCGTCACTCTGTGCCAGCAGGTCTCGGAGTGGCATCAGTCGCTTCAGCAGTAATGCTGCGAACCGGGCGTGCCCTGACACGCCCGACGTCTCCGTCAGCTCGCGCCGTCAACCCGCGGAGTTCTACTCCTCGGGAAGAAAGCGGAGCCGTAAGAGACGCCCATCTCTCTCCGAGCGGAACGGCCACTCTCGCCGTTTTCCGCTCTCTTTGCGGTCAGGACTCCGCAGAGGCGGGCCGACGTGTACACGGCCCGGTCTCGCGTCAAAAGACCGCTCCGGCTTGCTGCTTTTGACGCTGCGCCGCGGGCCGTGAGGCGAAGACCTCGCCTCCGCGGAGGCGTTTACCTCTTTCCTCTTCTTCACCATGACCAGAAGCATCGGCTTCCCATCACCGGCCTTGCCGCCGATCGCGGTCCTGCCCCGCGCGCCCAAAAACGGCTCGCCCGTCCCCGGGCTCACGAGCCTCTACCACAAGGCGCACCGCGGGCCCTACGGCGATCCGCGCTACCCGGGCAACTGCTCGGGCGAGCTTATCAAGGACCTCCTCCGCTATTTCCGGCCGAAGACGGTCTTCGACCCCATGACCGGCAGCGGCACCTGCCGCGACGTGTGCGACGAGCTTGGCATCCTCTGCACGTCGAAGGACATCCGCTTCGGCTTCGACGCCTGCGATCCGAAGCACTTCGAGGGCCTCGGCGCGTTCGACTTCTGTTGGATCCATCCGCCGTACTGGCGGCAGAAGGTCTACAGCCGCAACAAGCGGGACATGAGCACCGCGCCGACCTTGAGCTACTTCCTCTACCGCTACGACCATCTCATCCGCAACTGCGCGTCGGTCCTCGCGCCGGGCGGGAAGCTGGCGATCCTCATGGGCGACTACAGCGACCGCGAGGCGGGCTTCGTGCCGCTCACCTACCACACGAAGCGTCTGGCGATCGCCGCCGGACTGCGCCAGTGCGCGACCGACATCATCCGCTTCAGCCACGGGGCGAGCAGCTCGAGGAAGGTCTATACGAGCAGCTTCATCCCGGGGCTGCACGACGTCTGCACGATCGTCGAGAAGCCCGTTTGATTTCCCGTTCCCCTCTTGGAAATGCACACATGTCTCTACGTTCTTCTCCGCCCCGAGGCGGACATCATCGAAGGCGTCTGCCTGGCGCTGTTGCCGTTCGACGAACACCGAGCCGTCCGCCCGTACAAAACACACCTGCCGGCATCGTCGGTCGCCGCGATGGCCGAGCACTATGGGATTCCGCCCACGGATCTCACGGCGCTCGCCGAACGGCTGCCCGGCTGGACCGGGCGCCCAGGCGGCGTCGATCGCCTGGGCCTCTACGCGCTCGTCACGGACAATTCCGACGGCACGTGGGATTGGTACGAGATCGGCGGGCGCTGGCAGGGCTACATCGCCGGCAAGCGCACGCCGAAAGCGCTGGGCGCTCCCATGACGCTCACGGGCAACACCCTTCTCGCAGCCGACCTTCTTGCCGCTCCCGACTTCGCGGACCGGCTGCCCTACGCGATCCTCACTCCGCGCGGCGAATGGATCGAGCGAGGAGGCTTCGTGAACACCCGCAAGGGTCGGCGATTTCGCGAGCTGCCGCAGGCGGCCTGGCGGCGAAAGGTGCGCCACGTTCTGGGGGAGTTTCCCGCCTATCGCGTCGTGTGCGTGGACGTTCACAGCTGATCCTAGGCGGACGGCGACGCCGGCCGCCTTCTTCTACTTCCTTCCCTCCTCCTATGAGCAAAGGCAAATCCCGCGGCAACTGCACGACCTGCGGCAGCGACATCGTCGAGACCGTCAACGACTCGGTGTTCGGCGACGGCGAGTGCGGCGGCTGCGAATACCACCGCTACAAGACCCAGCCCGCTCTTCTGCGGGCGCTCGACGACCTGCTGGCGCACACGGTCGACGCCGACCTGGCGCAGGGCATCGAACTCACCCCCGGCGCGCGAAAGGCCCGAGCGCGAGCGATCGCCGCGATCGCGGAAGCGACGGGCGGCGCGTCGGGGGCGTCGTGAAGAAGCGTTGTTTTTCCCTGTCCCAGCGGACGGACCGATCCCAAGCGGCGGCCGTCCGCGACACCGAAAAGGAGCATTGCGATGCTGACGATCAAGTGTGCTTCCACGAAGCCGTGCGATCTCTGCATGGCCCAGGAAGCGGTCGACGCCCGTTTCCAAGACGGGTTCCACGTGTCGGCCTGCTGGCGCTGCTTGCAGCGCCTGTTCAAGGCCCGCGCCAACGGAAAGGAGAACCATGCTGAAGCTAAGACAAATAGCGCAGCGGCTCAACTGTAGTTTGTCGAACGTCTACGCCCTGGTGGAGTCGGGCGAGCTGGCCCATACGCCCGTGGGCGCCAATGGCAAGGGCATCCGCGTGAGCGAGGAGCAGCTCAAGGCCTTTTTGGCCGAACGGGAGCGGAGGCGAAAGCGAGTGCGATCCTCGGCCGCCCCGCGATAAGGAGATCGCCCGAGGCGCTTCCTATGTCCGAGCAGTGCGGCCACGGAGGGCCGCTTTTTTTCCCCGCTTCGGGCTTGCGAAGCGGGGACGGAATTCCATGCGTGATTGGCGATCGATCGATATGTCCCCCGAGCAACAACACGATGCATTGACTGTCGCCTGCGAGCAGGACCTCGCGGACGAACTGCGCGCGAGCCTGGAGCAACTTCTCTCCCCTCGCTGCCGGGCGGGCGCGTCCTACGACACGGAGAGCGACGAGGTGTCGCGCTTCGCGGCGGCCGCTCTGCTGCGCGCGTTGCTGGCGATTGATGAGCGGCTCAGCCGGTTCGAGGAACTGATCGTGGCCGTGCACGAGGCGCAGCGGCAGCCGCCGGCCAAGCAGTGGTACACCGTGGGCGAAGTGGCCGAAATGCTGGGAAGAGCGGAGTTCACGGTGCGCGAATGGTGCCGCCTTGGCCGCGTGTACGCCAGCAAGCGGGCCTGCGGGCGCGGCAATGCGCAGGAGTGGATCATCTCCGACGAGGAGATCGAGCGGATCCGGAATGAAGGGTTGCTGCCGATGTGATCGCAATTCGCGGCGCACTGAATCGTAATCACCGCCAACATTCAAGCGGGGCCCGCGTCGGTGAAGAGAAAGCCGAATTCGCTCCGGAGTTGCTCCGCCTCAGGATTGGTGGGAAATCGTTGCAGCGCCTCGGACCACACGCGAACCGCGTCCTCCTTCGCGCCGTGATTCCAGTGAGTTCCGCCGAGATTGAACATGGCCTCTGCGTAGTCCGGATTCAGAGCCAGGGCGCGCGCATAGGAATCCTTGCAGCCGTCGAAATCGCCAACCCCCTCCTGCGCCACCGCGACCTGAAACCAACTCATCGCATCCGGCTGATGCACCGTCGCCTGCTCCTGCAGGATCGGCAACGACTCGTCAAATCTGCCGAGAGAGTTAAGGGCCGTGCCGAGGCAGTATCCATAACGGTTTGGCTCAATCGAGTACGCTTTCCGGAAATGCGTCTCCGCTTGCCGCCAGTCCTTATCTTCCTGCGCCCAATGGCCGACGCGATCCCACAAGAGCGCGGCGTCGACGCGATCTTCCGCGAGCAGCGCCGAGACTTGCGCGACATACTGGCTGAAGGTCATGCCCGTGTCCTGCTGGCGCATTCTCGCCGCCCCAAGGCACTTCAGACGTTCCCGGCGCGCGGCGCGGTCGTCCGGGCGCTTCCGCAGGTAGGCGTCCCAAAAGCGGACCGCCCTCATCAGCGAGCCCGGCTGCGTGCGTGCGTGATTATATACCTGCCGCGCGCACCAAGGCAGAATCCAACTATGCTGGTCTGCATACGGCAGGATCGCGGCAATGTCGTCGAATGCCTTCTCTGTCAATCCTAAACAAAAGCAAACGTCGATACGGTAGCCGCGAGCGGCGACGGTCGGGCGGACGTCGTCGCTGGCCCACACAACCTGGTCGAAATGGCGTATCGCCGCCTCCAAGTCACCGTGCTCACGATGCGAGCAGCCCAACGCAAAGTGCGCTTCCATCAAATCGGGCGCGAGGCTCAGCGCTCGCTCATAGCAGCGGCGCGCCTCGTCATGGTCGCCCTCCAGTTCGACCGCGGATCCGAGATTCTTCCAGCACTGAGCTTCCAATTCCGGAATTCGCCCATCGATCCTCCGAATGGCCTCCCGGTATAAGCGAATTGCCTCCTCTCTCTCCTCCAAAGCAAGCCGGCCGTTCGCGCGGCAGTATAGCGCGCTTGGTTCGTCGCCTCCGCGCATGGCCGCCAAAAAACTTAATCCCTCGCCAACGCGATCACGGTCAAACGGCTGGTTGCGCATCGCTAGATTGATTTCCGCCAGATAGGCCGGCGCGAGCCGTTCGTCATCAGCTCCGAAACAGGCCACGAACTGGTCGAACGCTTTGGAGATGACCTCATCGGAGTGCTGCTCGTACAGCGCCTGCAAGACGCCGAATGCGTCCTCCGGAGCCTCGGGAACATGGATTGTCGGCACGTGTGCGCGGACCGCCTCCGGAAACCTATCTGGTGTCGCCGCGACCCAGGTTAGTCGGTCATTCCGCACGGCCGTAGACGCCGCGAGGGTCCGGCCATGCAGCACCGCTTGGAAATCCGCGTCGAACGGCGCGTGGAAGCGGACCGTGACGCTGTCTTGTTCTTGCCATCTTGGGTCACGGTGTTCGCCGTCGCGATACACGTCTTCGGCAGTCCGGACGAGTAGGCGGTCTGTCGGCTCATGGAAGCAGACGTAGATCGAGTGCGGCTGCGAGAGCAGATAATTCAGATTCGTCCGGTCCACTGAGATGCTGACCGAGCCATCGCGGTTGGGTCGTTTGTCGGTTCCTTTCACCTGGGCGTGCACGCGAAAATTCGTCATCGCCCCCGACTGCTTCGCTTCGAGCTGAAAGTCCGTCCCATAGTCGCGCCGGTCTCTTTGTTGTACGACAAACCGCCCAGCCTGGACGATGGCCTGGTCGAACTTGCTCTCGGCGCGATCGGCAAGCTCACTGTTGGAGTCTCGTACGGGAAAATCATTCAGCGACACGCAGCTTTCCTTACATGGTGCTATGCCCGCGCTGTCGGACCGACTCATGGACACTCAATATCGTATCATCCCGTAGTATCTCGCACATTTCACGCTTGCGCGCGACCCAGAGAGGCATACCCTCCTCCTCGGCTGCAATTGGCAGCCTTCGGTCATTCTCACACGCGGAGGTGGTATGGTCCCGCTCGGGCAAGTTGTGATTACGCAAAGCGCGCTCAATGCGCTTTCCAAGGACGCCGTCTACGCGGCGCTCGCCCGGCATCAAGCCGGCGACTGGGGCGACGTCTGCGAGGAAGATCGCGGACTCAATGACGAGGCGCTGAAGGAAGACGCTCGGATCCTCTCCGTCTACCATGACGGCCAGACGACGTTTTGGATCATCACCGAGGCGGATCGCTCCGCCACGACCGTGCTCCTCCCGGAGGATTACTGAGCACCAGGCCCCAGCGCGCTGCGCTGGGGCCCTCTTTGCGATGTCTTCACGCTTTCATCCGGCAGCCTGGCCGCCGCTCAGGCAGAAGCCGCGGTCTGATCCTCGGGCTCTTTCGCGACCACGCCCAGGCGAGGCCGCGGCCCGCCGCTGAACACCCGGCCGATCTCGTCCTGCTGCTGGTCGGGGATCAGGTGACGGTAGCGGCGGACCATGTCCTCGGTCTGGTGTCCGACCCAGACGTTGATCATCCGTTGGTCCACCCCGGCCGACG
>CAZNDQ010000250.1:0-6388 GCA_964571825.1 uncultured Planctomycetales bacterium
GCAGAAACGTCGTCGCCGGAATCTTGCTCGACTGGTCGATCCGGATCGCCAGCAGGTCCTTCTTCGTCACGTTGATCTCGATCCAGCTCCCCCGCTCCGGAATCACGCGGCAGCCGTGCAGCGCCCGGTCACCCTCCGCCTGCTCCTTGATGAAGTCCACCCCCGGACTGCGGTGAAGCTGCGAGACGATCACCCGCTCCGCCCCGTTGATGATGAACTCCCCGCCCCCGATCATGATCGGGATCTCGCCCAGGTAGATCTGGTCCTCCATGATCTCGTCGTGGTCCTTGCGGTGAAGCCGCACCCGGATCCGGAACGGCATCCCGTACGTCAGCCGCAATTGCCGGCACTCGTCCGCCGTGTAGCGCGGCTTGCCCAGCGAGTAGTCCAGATACTCCAGCCACATGTTCCCGTCGTAGCTCTCGATCGGGAACGTCTCCTTCAGCAGCATCTCCAGACCCTGCGACGCGCGCTTGTTCACCTCCACCTCGGCCTGCAGGAACCGCATGTACGCCGCCGTCTGGATGTCGATCAGGTCCGGGATCGGCAGCGCGTCGCCCACCTTCGCGAAATTCCGAACTGTCGTCGTCTTGATCATCGTGAAGCTGTCCTTCGATAACGATGCACCGCCACGCGCCTCGGTCGGACGCGGGTCGCTGGTCTGGTCGATCGATCGTTGCGCATACGCTCCGTGTCGCGTGACGTACGGATCGCACTCTTCAGGAAGGGATCACCGCAGGACGCCTCGGGTGGACTGGGAGTCCCGGCTCATCTCTCCCAGCCGTTCTCGCGCCAAACGGCAAAGCGCAGCATTATGACGCCGTGGCCCGCCGATTGCAAGGGTTTTTATTCACCCACAATCTCAACACCCCGCCTCGGCCCGGCCACCCGCGCAACACCCTGCGGCACAAAAAGTTAGGGCGGGCACCCGCGGCACCCGCCCCAAGCCTTGTATCGAAAACGAGAAGTCGCACCAGGCCGCTACTTGATCACCACCGCCGCGCCCGACTCCTCCAGCTCCTTCTTCAGCTTCTCCGCGTCGTCCTTGGTCATCCCCTCCTTGATCACCTTGGGCGCCGCTTCCACCAGGTCCTTCGCCTCCTTCAGACCCAGACCCGTCGCCGCACGCACGACCTTGATCACCTGGATCTTCTTGTCGCCCACGTCGCGCAGCTCAACGTCGAAGCTCGTCTTCTCTTCCGCCGCCGCCGCGGCACCCTCGCCGCCGCCCGCCGGCATCGCCGCCATCATCACCCCGCCGCCCGCCGGCTCGATCCCGTGAACCTCCTTCAGGTAATCCACGAGTTCCTGCGCCTGCTTCAGGTTCAGCGCGACGATCTTCTCGCCCAGGTCCTTGATCGCACCGTCAAACGTCCTCGCTGGTGCCTCAGCCATGTTCAAACGCTCCCTTCAAGTCTCCGGCCTGATAGGCGGCACCCACACGATGCCATTTAATCCCGCCACGCGTCGCGCGGCTCACGGACCAATCCGCAGCCGAATGTCATTTGTTCGTAACCTGATCGCGGGTCTACCACCCGCCGTATCCGTCATGCTGAGCGATAGCGAAGCATCTCGCCGACCACATGCGCCCAGCACGCCACAACCCACGCGGTCGCCAACACTCCGCATTCCGCATGAAGTTTACCCGCCGTGGCGGGCATTCCGCATTTCTTCCGTGTCATGCTGAGCGAAGCGAAGCATCTCGAATCGCGCTGTCCTCTCAGCACGCCGAGCAAAACGTAGGGCGGGTCATCGACCCGCCAATCTGTCGTCATTCCGAACGAAGTGAGGAATCCTTTCCTCCACTTCGTAACTTCGTAACTTCGTCACTTCGTCACTTCGTCACTTCGTCACTTCGTAACTTCGTAACTTCGTCACTTCGTAACTTCATCACTTCCTCTCCATTCCGCATTTCCCTACGCCGCCGCCTCGCCGCCGCCCTGTTTGTCGGCGATCGCCTTGACGCATCCCGCGATGCGGCCGGCCGGACCTCGCAGACATCCCGCAATCTTCCCGCCCGGCGACAGCACCGCTCCCGCCACCAGCCCGCGCGTCTCCGCCAGGCTCTTCAACTTCGCCAGCGCCGGCACCGGAATCAGCGACGTGTCGCCGTCAATCAACCCGTCCTTCAGCTTCAGCGCCGGATACTTCTTCGTCCACTCCACCAGCGCCTTGGCCACGTCCACCACCGAGTCGCCGCCCACCACCAGCGCCGACGGACCCGTCAGCCCGCCCCGCAGCGGCGCCAGCGGCGTCTCCTTGAACGCCTGCATCGCCAGCCGGTTCCGCATCACACGCAGGCCCATCCGCCGCTTTCGCAGCTCCGACCGGAACTGGTGCAGCGCGATCGCGTCCATCCCCGTCAGATCGACGATGCACGCGCTCTGCACGTTCGCATACGCCGACCGCAGCGACTCGATCATCATCGACTTTACCGGTTTGCTCATCGCTTGCTTCCTATCCGGCCGCCACGCGGCTCGCCGAACCTATTCCACGTTCAACCGCACGCCCGGCGTCATCGTCGCCGACAGCGCCACCGTCTTGAAAAACTGCCCCTTCGCCGTCGCCGGCCGCATCCGCCGCACGTGATTCACCAGAAACTCCACGTTCTCCACCAGCGCCTTCGTCTCGAAGCTCGCCTTCCCCACCGCCGCGTGCACGTTCCCCCCCGTGTCGTTGCGGAACTCGATCTTGCCCGCCGCATAGTCCTTCACCGCCTGCTCGATGTCCGGCGTCACCGTCCCCGACTTCGGCGACGGCATCTTCCCCGCCGGTCCCAGCACGCGCCCCAGCTTGCCCACCTTGCCCATCAGCTTCGGGTGCGCGATCGCCACGTCGAAATCGAGCCAGCCGCCCTGCACCTTGTTGATCAGCTCGTCCCCGCCCGCCTCGATCGCCCCGGCCGCCTTTGCCTTCGCCGCCACGTCGTCGTCGCAGAAGACGATCACCGTCTTCTTCTTCCCGATCCCGTGCGGCAGCGAGATCGAACCGCGGATCATCTGGTCCGCCTGCTTCGGATCGATCCCCAGGTGCATCACGATCTCCACCGTCTGGTCGAATCCCTTCCGCGGACGCGTCCCCTTCCCCTTCCGCTCCACCTTCATCCGCGCAAACTGCTGGATGCGCTTCACCCCCTCCTCGATGGAGAGCTTCTCCTTCACCGAGGCCCCGGCCGTCTCGACCTGCTGTCTGTACAGTCTGGAATTGTGCGGCATGAACGCCTCCCACTGTTGTTTTTTGTCCTCGGCCGCGCCGCCCGTGGTCAGGCCCTGCGCGTCCGCCAGCGCGTCTCAACTCAAACGGGCGCGCTCACCCGTCAATCACGTCGATCCCCATGCTCCGCGCCGTGCCCGCGATGATCCGGTCCGCCGCCTCCAGCGACGCCGCATTCAGATCCGGCAGCTTCCGCTCCGAAATCTTCCGCACCTGCGACCACGTCACCTTGCCCACTTTTTCCCGGTTCGGCACGCCGCTGCCCTTGGCGAGCTGCGCCGCCTCCTTCAGCAGCACCGCCGCCGGCGGGCTCTTCACCACGAACGTGAAGCTCTTGTCCTTGTACACCGTGATCACCACCGGCACGATCATGCCGTTCAGCGACTCGGTGTTGGCGTTGAACTGCTGCACAAACTGCCCGATGTTCACCCCGTGCTGACCCAGCGCAGGACCGATCGGCGGCGCCGGCGTCGCCTTCCCGCCCGGCGCCTGCAGCTTGATCATCACCGCAACTTCCTTTGCCACCGTCCTGCCCCTCGATAGTTCCCGGCCGCCGTGCGGCCGATTCAACTCACACCTTTTCCAGCAGCCAGTATTCCACGTCCACCGGCGTCGAACGACCGAAGATCGTCAGCAGCACCGTCACCGTGCCCTTCTGCTCGTCCACGCCGTCCACGTCCCCTTCGTAATTCTCGAACGAGCCCTCGCGGATCTTCACCCGTTCGCCCCGCTTGAACGGAATCCCCAGTCCGGGCTCCTCCTCGCGCCGCTCCGCGATCTGCAGCATCCGCTCCACGTCGTGCGTCGCCATCGGCGTCGGCTTGCCGTCCGATCCGATGAAGTCGCCGACCCCCAGCGTCTCCTTCACCATGAACCAGACGTTCTCCGGCAGCGACCCGTCTTC
The DNA here is from genome assembly GCA_964571825.1 of uncultured Planctomycetales bacterium. Classification (GTDB taxonomy): domain Bacteria; phylum Planctomycetota; class Phycisphaerae; order UBA1845; genus CAZNDQ01. The sequence goes on from CAZNDQ010000250.1 coordinate 4,118, forward strand.
TTCCGTCGCCATCTCCACGAACACGTATCCCGGATACAGCTTCAACTCCACCACCCGCGCCTGCCCGCCGCGAATCCGCTTCTCCTTCTTCGTCGGCACCACGATCCGCCCGATGTGCCGCTCCAGCCCCTCGATCTTTACCTTCCGCGTCAGCGCGTCCCGCACCTGGTCCTCTTTGTTCGAGGCCACGCGCAGCACGTACCACTTCATCCCCGTCCCCGCCGCGGCCGCGGGCGCGGACGCCTCGGCCCCACCGGCCGCCTCCGCCGCCGACTCGGGCTGCACCTCGCCCTCAACCGCCGCGCCGCCCTCGGACTGCGCTGCCGTCTCCTCGACCGTCTCTTCGGGATGCAAGTCGTTCTGCTGCACGATTAACCCAGCCTGAACATGTTGCGGATCGCGTCCGGCGGCATCTTCAGCACGCCGATCGAGCTGAAAAACAGCATGAACGCGATGTCCACCACGAACAGCACGATCGCCATCACCACCATGAACAGAATCACCACTTTCGTCGAGCCGATCACCTCGCGCCGCGAAGACCAGCTCACCTTCTTCATCTCGCCTTCGGTGGCGATCATGAAGTCGCACGCCCGACGGTTCGATCCCGTCACCCAGAACAGCAGCAGCCCCGCCGCCACCCCGAACAGGATCGGTACGCCGTAACGCACGTACAGCGTCCAGTCCACGTCCGGCCGGTACCACGCACCCAGTTCGTTGTACAGAAACTGCATCCCCGCCAGGATGATCGCAGCGCCCCCGATCACCGTGCCCCAGCGCGTGTAGTACCCCTGACCGCGCTTGTACACCTCGAAAAACTTGCGCGCTTCGGCCGGCCGGGCCGGGGCGCCCGCGCTCGCTACCTGTGACGGCGTATCTGCGCTCATCTTACGCGAATCCTCGTCCTGGTCGTCCCTGACCCGCGGCTCTCTCGTTGTCTGGGCCAAAGTCCCCACTCCCGCCCGACGGCCGACCCCAACGGCGGACCGCCGCCTGACTACCTCTTCGTCTATGCGCCCGCACGTCGAAACGCAAACCGCTCGACCGAACCGACGCCGGACGCCTCGCCCACTCCGGGGTCACTCAGACAGGAGCGGAGGGACTTGAACCCCCAACCGCCGGTTTTGGAAACCGGTGCTCTGCCAATTGAGCTACGCTCCTTTGCGTAGCGGCAGCAGCAACGTGCGCGTCGCCCACCGCCCGGCTGGGGCCGATTTGAGCCCGGTCGCCCGCGGCCGATCCGTCCCCACCGGCCGGCGACCCGCCTTGCGCTACTTCCGCTTCAACTTGTGCAGCGTGTGCTTCCGCAGCCGCGGGCAGTACTTTTTGATCTCCAGCTTCGGAGTCCCGCCCGCCACCTTCACCTCCGTGCGATAATTGTAATCGCCCGTCTCGGTGCACTGCAGCCACACGTACTCACGCTTCAAACTCTTCGCCACGACACTGCTCTCATTTCTACTCTAGGCGCCACATCCGGGCGTTCTGATCGCAATTCGACAAGAACGCCTCACGCCGTTTCGCGGCCCACCGTTCGAGATTCCAGCGACTTCCGCAAACCACTGATCATTCGCCCAATCTCATCTGCCTGACCCAGCAGCGCCTCTCCTTGACCGTGCTCCAGAAGCCCTAACCGTTGGGAGATCAACAGGAGCGTTTCCACTTCAGCCACTGACCCCATCGCGACACTCAGAAACTGGAGAAACTCTCGCGTACCAGCACGCTCGGCTCCTTCGGCGATATTCGTCGGGATCGAAACAGCCGCTCGACGAAGCTGACTCGTCAGTCCATACCGCTCGTCCGACGGAAAGTTCCGAGTCGCCTCATAAGTCTTCTCGACCCACGCGATCGACTTCTTCCAGACCTCCAGTCCCTGATAGCTCTTGACCGCCACAACGCACCGCATCGGGTCATGAATGTCAGCCACTGGCCACTGGGTCTCTGATCACTCCTTCTTGCTAGTCACTAGCCACTAGCCACTCCTTCTTGCTAGCCACTAGCCACTAGTCACTAGCCACTAGCTGGTCATGCCAACACCTTTGTCACGACACCGGAGCCAACTGTTCTACCACCCTCCCGAACGGCGAATCTCAGTCCCTGCTCCAGCGCGATCGGCTTGCCCAGCTCCACCTCCATCGCCACGTTGTCGCCCGGCATGCACATCTCCGCCGTGCCCATCAGCTTCAGCGACCCCGTCACGTCCGTCGTGCGGAAGTAGAACTGCGGCCGGTACCCGGAGAAAAACGGCGTGTGACGCCCGCCCTCGTCCTTCGTCAG
>CAZNDQ010000251.1:0-6341 GCA_964571825.1 uncultured Planctomycetales bacterium
CGGCGGGTGAGGACGCGACGGAGGACTACGAGTTCGAGTCGACGGTGTTCGGCGGGCGCATCCCGACGGAATACATCCCCTCGGTGGACAAGGGCTTCCAGATGGCGCGGATGAAGGGGCCGCTGGCCGGCTTCGAGGTCGTCCGGACCAAAATGCTGCTCGAGGACGGCTCGTACCACCCCGTCGATTCGTCCGACCTCGCCTTCCAGATCTGCGCCCGCGACGCCTTCAAGGAGACGTTCCTGCGCTCCCGGCCGATCCTGCTCGAACCGATCATGAAGGTTGAGGTCGAGGTGCCTACCGAGTGTCAGGGCAGCACGACGGGCGATCTTTCGTCGCGGCGCGGCATCATCATGGGCTCCGAGGTCAAGGGCGCCTCGGCGGTGATCACGGCCGAGGTGCCGCTCTCGCGCATGTTCGGCTATGCCACCGACATCCGCTCGCTGACCCAGGGCCGCGGGACCTTCACGATGGAGTTTGCCACCTATCGTCCGGCGCCGCGCGACGTGCAGGAAGAAGTCATCCGCCAGGCCAAAACGGCCAAGGTCTGAACGGGCGCTCTACGCCGCGGGCGGGAAAGCCGCCGGCGCTTCCGGACGCGCTACTGCGGCGATCCGCTTCACGCTAGAATGCGGCCGGTCCGCGCCGCGGCGGCCGGATCACACACACGTCAATTGGACGACTCCACACGGGACGGACCACGATGACGCATGCGCGTGCGACGGGACCTGCGCCGGGTGACGACGCCGTTTCCAACGGGGCCCTGCGCCTGGCGCTGCAGAAGTGCGAGGGCAAGCGGCTCGGCGTGCTGCTGCTGCTGATCGCGCTGACGGCGGCGATCACCGAGTTGCGGCACGTGCTGGGCGGCCGGGTGATGCAGGGGCGGGCGTTCGTCGACGCCCTGATCCTGCTCGGGGCCGTCGGCGCGTACGCGATCATCCTGCTGTTGATCGTCCGCCGCGCCAACGCGCGAAACCGGCTGCTGCCGCTCTGGCTGTGGGTGGTGACGACGGTCGTTGAGACGTCGATCCCGACGGCCGCAATGCTGATTTTGCAGCTCACCGGCCGCATCCCGATGATCGAGGCGCTCTCGGTCCCGGCGGTCGTGATGTACGGGGCGCTGATCGCGCTGTCGATCCTGCGGATGCGGGCGTGGCTGACGATGCTCAGCGGATTCGTCGCCGCGGCCGGGCACGCGGCGCTGATCGCCCATGCGGCGGTTGCATCGCATGGGGCGCTCCACGTGAGCGACCTGGCCTTCCTGCTCAGCTACCCGGTGAACCTGCTGCTGACGGGGCTGGCGTCGTCGCTGGTGACGTCGGAGGTGCGAAAGTACTTCCTCTCCTCGCTGCGCGAGGCGGCGACGCGCCGCAGCCTCGAACGCATTCAGGACGAGATGGAGATGGCCCGCGCCGTGCAGCAGGGGCTGATGCCGGCCAAGCCGCCGGAGGTGCCGGGGTTTGAGATCGCCGGCTGGAATCGCCCGGCCGACCGCACCGGCGGGGACTATTTCGACTGGCAGGTCCTGCCGGATGGGCGCGTCGCCGTCGTCATCGCCGACGTGAGCGGCCACGGGCTCGGTCCGGCGCTCTTGATGACGGTCTGCCGCGCGTACGCGCGGGCGTGCGTGCCGCTCGGGCCCGAACTCGGATCGTCGCTGCGCCGCGTCAATGCACTGCTGCACGAAGACGTGCGGTCGGGTCGGTTCGTGACGCTGGCGATCGTGCTGCTCGACGGCAAGACCGGCGAGTGCGAGCTGCTCTCGGCGGGGCATGGCCCGCTGCTGCTGCTGCGCGACGGCGCGGGCGGCGTCGAGCGCTTCGAGGGCGACGGGCTCCCTCTCGGCATCCTCGACGATGAGGACTTCGGCGCGCCCCGACGGTTCACGCTGAATCGCGGCGACGTGCTGCTGCTCGTCACCGACGGGTTCATCGAGTGGGCCCGCGGCGGCGACGGCGAGCTGTATGGCGAGGAGCGTCTGGCGGCATGTCTGACCGCAAACTCGCGTATTGGCGCGACGGAGCTGATTGAGGTCCTGGCGCGGGACGTGGAATCGTTTGCCGGCGACACGCCGCAGCCCGACGACATGACGGCCGTCGCCATCCGGCGCCTCTGACGGGACTGCATGCACGGGCGCCCGCCCGCTACAATGCGGCCATGCCGCGACGCCCCAAAGCGCCAACCCCCGCGTCCATGCGTCGCGGCGAGCCCTCACATTCACAAGTACATGCCATGCGCAGCGCGGCGGCGGGCGAAGCACCGCGCGATGAACGGCGCGGTCTGACGCGCGGCGATCTCATCGCCATCGGCGTCGTGTTTGTGCTCGCCCTGGTCCTCCGCCTGGTGTACGTCGGGCAGCTCGCCCGCAGCCCGATGTTCGATGCGCCGACGATGGACGAGCAGTACCACGACCAGTGGGCACGGGCGATCGTCCGCGGTGAGCGGTTCATCGACGCCGCGTACTTCCGCGCGCCGCTCTATCCGGGGTTTCTCGCGGCGGTGTACAAGCTGATCGGCCCATCGTATCGCGCGCCGCGGATCGCGCAGGCGGTGCTCGGGGCGATCGGCTGCGTGCTGGTGTACCTCGTCGGGCGGGCGGCCTTCGACCGGCGCGTGGCGCTGATCGCGGCGCTGGTCGCGTCAACCTACTGGATGCTTATCTACTACGACGGCGAACTGCTCATCCCGACGCTGATCGTGCCGCTCGATCTGCTGCTCCTCCTGTTGCTCGTGCTGAGCGCGCGGCGGCCGGGGTTATGGCTTCCCGGCGCAGCCGGGGTGGTGATGGGTCTCTCGGCGATCGCGCGGCCGAACATTCTGCTCTTCGCCCCGGCGGCGGCACTGTGGCTGATCTGGCTGGCCCGGCCGGTGTGGCGGCAGGGGCTGCTCCGTGCAGCGTGCCTGACGCTGGGCACGCTGCTGCCGATCCTGCCGATCACGCTGCGCAACTGGGTCGTCGGGCGAGACCTGGTGCTCATCTCGACGCAGGGCGGCGTCAACTTCTACATCGGCAACAATCCGCAGTCCAACGGCGTGCTCGCCGTCGTGCCGGGCACACCCGGCGATTGGTGGGGGGGCTACCACGCGACGATCGCGCGCGCCGAACAGGCGGCCGGGCGGAAACTCCGCGGCTCGGAGGTCTCGCGCTATTACTTCCGCGAGGCGGCGCGGTTCTGGGCTGAGCAGCCGCGGCGAGCACTGGCGCTGACGCTGCACAAGCTGCGGCTGTTCTGGACGCGCGCCGAGCTGCCCAACAACAAGGACATGTACTTCTGGATCGAGCAATTTACGCCGCTGCTCGGCTATCTGCCGGTGGGGTTCGGGCTGGTGGGAACGCTGGGGCTGGTGGGGCTGATCCTCTGCCGCCGGCGCGCGGCCGAGCTGTTCCCGCTCTGGGGGTTCGTCCTGGTGTACATGGCCAGCATCGTCCTGTTCTTTTGTAACGCGCGCTATCGGCTGCCGGTCGTCCCGGTGCTCATCCTGCTTGGAGCGTACGCGGTGGTGCGGGCCTGCGACGCGGCGCGCGCGCGGCAATGGGGATTCGTCGCGGCGCTGGCGGCCGGGGCGCTGCCGGCCGCCCTATGGGTCAACGTCGCCCCGCCGCTCGACGAGCTGCGCCGCGCGAACCTGCACCTCGAATACACCGTGCTCGGTTCGCTGTACGAAAAGCGCGGCAAGACCGACCTGGCACGCGCGGCGTACGAGTCGGCCGTCCGCGCGCGGCCCGACTTCCTCAAGGGGCAGCTCGTCCTGGGCAGCCTGCTGGCCAACGAGAACGACATCGCGGCGGCGACGGACCACTTTCGTGCCGCGCTGCGCGCCACGCCGCGCCTGGAGTGGGACGAGACGGACAAGACCGTGGCGCTGGTGCACAGCCAGCTCGCCACGGCGCTGCTCGTGATGGCGAACTACGACGAGGCGGCTGAGCACTTCGCGCGCGCCGTGGCGCTCGATGCGACGGACGCCGAGGGCTACAACCACTACAACCTCGCGGTGCTGCACGAGACGCAGGGCCGGCCGGACGCGGCGGCCGCCGCCTATCGCTCGGCCCTCGAGCGAAACCCGCTCCATCAACAGGCGCGGACGAACCTCATCGATCTGCTTCTGGATCGCGGCGAGTATGCCGAGGCGGAAACGCTCCTGCGCGAACTCGTGGCGACCGCGCGCGAGCATCCCGACACGCAGTACCTGAGCGGGCGGTTCCTCAGCGCGGCCGGGCGCTACGGCGAGGCCGTCGACGCGCTGTCCCGAAGCGTGCGCGGCCGACCGGACAACGTGCGCGCGTGGCACGCCCTGTGCGCGGCGCTGGCGGCGGCGGGCCGACCGGCCGAGGCGCTGGAGGTCGGGCGGCGAGCCCTGGAGCTGGCGCAGATTTCCGAGGGGCCGGGGGCGGCGGAACTCGCGAAGCGCATCGCTGTCGATGTGGCCGCGATCGAGGAATATCTGCGCAGCACGGCAGTCGGGGACGGCGCGAGCGAGTCACAGCCGGATGAATGAGCCTGAGGTGTTGGCGGCGGGCGCCCGGCGGAGACTATTTCCCGCCGATCCGCTTGTTCGGGTATTTCTGGCGGAGTTGCGCAGCGATGCGCGGGTCCGCCACGTCGATCCGCGCCTTGTCGAAAAGGTCCGCCGCGATCTGCTGCATCTTCTCGTCCTCGAGCCGGCGGCGCACGCGCTCGCGCAGCGCGTTCTTGTCGGCAAAGAGCCCGCCGCCGGCGCGGCCGGGAATGCGCCGCTCGCAGCGGATGATCTGATACACGCCGTCCTCGTAGATGTTCTCGCTGAGCTGGCCCGCCTTGAGATCGAACGCCGCGGCGCGGAGCAGCGCCGGCACGTCGTCGTCGTGCCGCGAGAACGGCGGCAGCAACCCGCCGGCGGGCGCGGTCAGATTGTTGCGCGAGTATTTGCGCGCCAGCAACTCGAAGTCGTCGCCCGCCTTGAGGCGCCGCCGGACCGTCGAGACCTCGTCCAGCGAACTGCACTGAATGTGCCGCACCTGCACGCGCTCGCCGTAGGCCCGCTCCTGCTCGGCCGCAACCTGCTCCTCCGAGACCTGGACCTGCGCCGCCGCGAGCTTGCGCACGTGCGCGTCGTGCTCGACCTTGAGCATGAACTGGCGGCGCGAGATGCCCCGGCGCGGCAGCATGTCGTCGAGCAGACGCTCAGCCTCGCGGCGGTTGAAGCTCGCCTCGTCGTCGTCGCCGACGGGCGTGACGAGCGCGCGCAGCGCGATCGCGTACTCGTTGTCGATGTCTCCCTGCGACACGCTCAGACCGGCCGCGCGCGTCGCGGCGCGGGCGAGTTCGAGCCGCATCAGCAGCTCCGCCGCCGCCGCGCCCTGTCCCTCCAGCAGCAGGTCGATCAGCTTGCGCCGGTCGATCGGCGTGCCGTTGACGGTGGCGACGGGGGGGCCGTCGGCAGACGACGGCGCAGACCCGGACCCGGCGGATGCCGGTTCGCTACCGTCCGGGCTGGCGCTGCCGCCGTCGGTCGCCGGTTCTTCGGCGCGGGTCTGCCGCGCCTCCCACGCCTGCGCCACGTTGACGCCGCCGGAGCGCGGCGGCACCTCGCAGCCGCAGAGTGCTGCCGCAGCCAGCGCGCAAACGCCGGCCCGCAGAACTCGAAGTCGAATCGCCGGAACGGGGAGAATGGGCATCGGTTTTTCACCGCTGGAGTTTGATCGACCGCCGTAAGCCGTGCGCGAAGCTACCGGTGGCGCCGCCGGGGGTCAAGACGACCGCGGGGCCTCGGCGACGGGCACAGCCTCGGGCGCGGCCGGCACAGACGGAGCGTGCGGCCGGCGCGCGGGCGCGCGGCGCGGCGCCCCGCGCAACAGGCCCAGCACCCACCCGCGCACGTCCATCACCAGACTGAACAGCGCCGGCACCAGGAACAGCGTGAAGATCGTACTGACCAGCAGACCGCCGAGGATCACCGAGCCCAGCCCGCGATACAGTTCGCTGCCCGCACCGGGCATGACGACCAGCGGGAGCTGCCCGAACACCGTCGTCAGCGAAGTGATGAAGATCGGCCGCGTCCGCGTGCGCACGGACTCGATCACCGCGTCGTGCGGCGACATCCCCTCGTGGCGGATGAAGTTCAGCGCCTGGTGCACGATGAGGATGGCGTTGTTGACCACGATGCCGACCAGCACGATGAAGCCGAGCATCGTCAGCACGTCGAGCTGCTGCGTCGGGATCAGCGGGTCGTTGAGCGTCGCGTGGTGGACGATGGCCAGCCCGGCGAAGCCGCCCAGCGTCGCCAGCGGCACCGAGAACATGATGACAAACGGGTAAAGGGACGACTCGAACCGCGCGCCCAGCAGCAGATACGTGACGATC
>CAZNDQ010000252.1:0-6315 GCA_964571825.1 uncultured Planctomycetales bacterium
TACGGGATGTTCCAACGGCCGGAGCGCGACAGTCTGCACCTGCGGCTGCGGCCGGTGAAGGTCATCCCCGAGCGGAACCTGCGCATCTTCGAGTATCTGCGGCGGGAACTGCCGCGCGAGGCGTCCGTGGCGACGCATTTCGATCTCTACCCGCTGATCCCGATCCGGCGCGGGCTGACGACGCTGGAGCAGTGGGAGTCGGCGCGGTATGTGGTCATCGACCGGCGCGGGATGTTCATCCTCACGCCGCGCGAGCGGGCGGAGGCGATCCTCGAAACGCTGCGGGATTCAGCGCGGCATCGCCTCATCCTCAGCGACGACGAGTTCCACGTCTTCGAAGCGGTGGGCGCGGAGGAAGAGGCGGGCCAGGTCGGCGAGCAGTGAGCCGGCGTAGACGCCGCGGCGGAGGCGGACGCGCGCGGTGAGGGTCGTCTCGCCGGGCAGCAGGACGGGGGTCTCGACGTAGACGCGGCCGATGAGGCGCGCGGAGCGATCGCGGTGGGGTGCGGCGGGCGAGCCGGCTGGGGGGCTGCGCAGCAAATCGCCGGCGTAGCGGTTGCGAATGAGCGTGGCGGATTCGCGCGGCGCGGGCAGGTCGATTTCCAGCAGGACCCCCCCACCGCCGCCGGCGCGGGCGTCGAGGAGGCGGGCGCCGCGCGCCCAGATCTCGGCGGCGTCGATGACATCGGGCTCGGGGGCGGCGGGCAGCGCATAGACGTCTACATTACCCGCTCGGTGCATAAGGCGGAGGCCGTTGGCGGCGGCGGCGTTATCCGCCGTTGCGCTCAGCGCGAAGAGGCCACTGTGCTCGGTGTTGCGGTCCACGATTAGGTAGTCGACGCCGAGGTGGGCGGTTTCCGCCGCCTCGGCTGCGGTGAAGCGTTCGCTCCAGCGCGCGCGGAGCAGCAGGTCGAGATCGCTGAAGTAGCCGGAGTAGCCGTTAAGCAGGTGCAGGCGCCCGGCGGCGGCCGGAGCGGTGAGGGCCCAGATGCGGGCACACTCGGCGTGAGCCAGCGTCTCGCTGAACGGGAGGATGGGGAGCACGGCGACGACTGATCCGGGCGCGGTGGTCGCCACCCAGGCACCGGCCGCGCGGAGGTCGGCAACGTCGGGGACGGCGACGGAGCGGAGGCGGTCTTCGCGCCAGGCGAAGTAGAGGCCGGGCAGCGCGGCGAGGAAGACGAGCCAGGCGATGAGCGGCCGGCGGGAAAGGCGGTGCAGGAGCAGCGCCGCCAGCAGGGCGACGGCGATGAGGGCGATGGCGCCGAAGCGCGCGGGGACGCGCACGCCGTCGAAGCCGTCGAGGAGCAGGAGCAGCGCGGAGTAGGGGAGCAGGGCGAGGTCGTGGTGGTGGCGGGTGATGCGCGGACCCCAGGCGAGGATGAGGGCGAGCCAGGCGAGGGCGACGTAGAGGGCAAGAAGATAACGATGGTCTGCGTTTGTGGACTGCGCAGTGCTGGAATGCGCCGTCCGGTGTTCGATTACGGATTGCGGATTGCGGATTGCGGATTCCGCAGAATCGGGAGAAACATGGGCTGGGGCGCTGGTTTCGGCGGAAGGTGCCCGCGGCGGCGATTCGCTCGCGGGCGAAGCGCAGGTCCCGGGCGCGTCATCCGACGCGGAGCGGAGCAGGCGCAGGGCGACCCAGAATATGCACGCGCAGAGGAGCGACGAGGAAAGCAGCAGCGACCAGTTGGCGCGGTAGGGTGTGCCGGCGAGGACGAGGGATAGTGAGGGTTCGCCGCGGACGTTGTAGGCGAGGACGAAGCTGAGGATGAGCGCGAGCGGCAGCGCGATGAGCCAGGCTCGCGTGCGCGGGGCAGCGCGCCAGGCGTGCGCGAGCGCGAGAGCGGTGCCGGCGAGGAGGATGAGCAGCGGGACGAGCGAGAGCAGGGCGGAGACGGGCTCGTCGGTGATGGAGTAAGCGTCGCGGGCGCGGCGCCAGACGTCGATGCTCTCGAGGCCGGCGACGAGGTGGCCGGGGCGGGCGGAGAAGGCGCGGACTTCGTCGAGGCTGCGGCCGAAGACCATCTGCGCGTGAGCGTGCTGATAGGGCTGGAGGAGGGTGAGGTAGACGGCGAGCGTCGGGGCGGCCAGAAGCGGCAGCGCCGCCCAGGCGCGGGGGAGAGCGTAGGCGCGGTGGCGAAGGAAGAGCAGCGCGGCGAGCGGCCAGTAGAGGAGGGCGAAGAAGGCGCCGAGGTTGTTGGCGCAGAGAAGGAGCGCGGCCGCGCAGAGGCCGGAGAGGGCGGCCGGCGTGAGCGTGCGGCGCTCGGTCCAGCGGTGGAGGAAGAGCAGCGCGAGGATGCCCCAGAAGAGGGGGAGCGACTGGAGGTGGCCCTGCTGGGCGTAGAAGTAGCGGGCGGAGTAGAGGACGAGGCCGGCGAGCAGGGCGGGGAGCATGCGGCGGGTGCGGTCCCAGGCCAGCCAGCACATGGCCCAGCCGTTGAGGGTGAGGGCAGCGAGGGCGAGGAGGTTGTAGGTGAGGATGGGATTGCCGGTGGCGGCGTACAGCGGCCAGCCGAGCGCGGCGAAGCCGAAGAGATGCTCGGACCAGGTGAGGACATCAGTGTGGGGCCAGAACATCGGCAGGTCGAAGAAGCGGGCGGTACCGTCGCCGAGCGCCGTGTGCCAGGTCCATTCCAGCGTTGACGTAATCAGGAGCGGGTCGCCGGCGTCGCCGAGGATGCGGGTGGAGAGATTGGACGCGAGCGGCCGGGAGTTCCAGACCGTCAACGCGGCGAAGAGGGCGAGCCAAAAGGTGTGGCGGGAAAAGGCATTGCGGAGCATGGGGCGGATTGTAGGGGGTGGCGCGGGCAGGTCGAAATGGCGGGCGGCGGCACAGCGGATGCCCAAGATCGAGTCGTTTTCGCGCGCGATGGGGTACAATAGCGCGTGCGGCCGTGCGCGCGAGAGCGAGCGTGTGGCGAGACAGAAAAAGACCGTAGCCGTGGAAGCGGCTACGTGGAGCGCGGCAGAATGCGCGGGCTGGTGAAAGTCATTCTGAGGCACCCGGCGCTGACGTTCGTGCTGATCGGACTGGCGCTGGGACAGTTTTCGCGCCTCGCAGATGCGGCCTACGACTCGGGCGGAATGAAGGGAGTCCTCTTCTGGACAGCGGAGTTTTTCTGTCTTCCGTTCTTTACCGTCGGCCAATTTTTGTTCTCGAAAAGCGGAGTCGCGGTGAAGGGTTATGGAGTCATCCGCATCATCGGAGGACTGATTCTGTGCCTGCTGTTCGACTTCGTCCTGCGCGAACTCGTGCGGTGGCGGCGAAGGGTGAAGGCGAGACGGGCGGGCGGTGTACAACACTGACCGCCGGTGACCTCGATTCAATCGAGTACGCCGCTGGAATATTCGGCAAGGTTGTTTGACCAGCACATCGTAATCGTGAACCAGACGCGGAGGGCGGCGTATTTCCCGCAGGACTAGGCGGACAGAATCATGCGATGGTGCGGGTTCGGGGTACTCGTGCTTCTACTTGTTGGCGTTGCCGCCCTGCTGGGGGTTTCGTCCAATATTTTTGCGCCACTGGGCGCCCTTGTTCTCGCGGTCATTGGATCCGCCCTGATTTCCTTTTTTTGTCTTCGAGAGTGGTCGGGTAGAACCTCTGCGTTCTTCCTGATCTTCATTGTGGCAGTTGTCGCATACAGGAAGGCCGGGTTGCACGCATTCCGGGCGTCCATCGTGACCGCGCGCCAAGCATACCTTGACGCCGGGAGACAATGCTCCGGGTTCTCGCTTTGGTTCGACCAATATGTCGTTCGTAGCGAGTCACTGCACGACGGGTACAAACTGTGTGTGATAGATGGGCCAGGTTTTTTGAACGTGATTCACGTATTCGACAACGGGCGTGAGGTGTGGGCAATCTCAGCAGACTAGGTCAAAAAGAATTTGACCGGAGGTGCCACACCCAGCGAACTTGCTCCGCCCGTGGCCATCACCAGTTGCCCCGAATGGGGCGTTCAGGCAGTCGGGGCGTTTCGCGGTTATAATGGGGGGATGATGGACTTGCGGGGCCGGGTGAGCGCGGAGCTGCTGCCGTTCGTGGAGCAGCCGGGGCAGTACATCGGGCACGAGTTCAACCAGCTCGTGCGCGAGGGGGACTGGGAGCGCGCCGAGATCCGCATCGCGACCGTCTTCCCCGATACCTACACGCTGGGAATGAGCCACCTCGGCTGCCAGATCATCTACTGGCTGTGCAACCACACGCCGGGGGTCTGCTCGGAGCGGGTCTATGCGCCGTGGATCGACGCGGAGCGGGTGATGCGGCGGGCCAAGCTGCCGCTGTTCACGTGGGACACGCGCCGGCCGGTGGCGACGGCGGACATCCTGGCGGTGTCGCTGCAATACGAGATGGTATTCACGAACCTGCTGACGGTGCTCGACCTGTCGGGCATTCCGCTCTACGCGCGCGACCGCGACGACTCGCACCCGCTGGTGATCTGCGGCGGGCCGCAGGCGGACAACCCGGAGCCAGTGGCGGACTTCGTCGACCTCGTGGTGATCGGCGACGGCGAAGAGAGCATGGCGGCGATCATCGAGGCCTATCGCGAGCTGAAGGCGGCCGGGGTGCGGCGGCGGGAGATGATCCCGGAGATGGCGCGGCGGTTCGAGTGGATTTACGCGCCGTCGCTGTACGACCCGAGCTACCACGCGGACGGGACGCTGGCGGCGCTGCGGCCGACGATCGAGGGGCTGCGGACGAACATCGCGCGGTGCCAGACGCCGGAGTTTGATGAGGCGCCGTTCCCGGTGCGGCCGATCGTGCCGTTCGTGCAGGTGATCCACGACCGGGTGAGCGTGGAGATCATGCGCGGGTGTCCGGAGCGGTGCCGGTTCTGTCACGCCGGGTATACGAAGCGGCCGCTGCGCTGGCGGCCGGTGGAGAAGGTGCTGGAGCTGGCGGAGCAGGCGCTGGAGGCGACGGGGCAGAAGGAGCTGGGGCTGCTCTCGCTGAGCACGGCCGACTATCCGAAGCTGCGCGAGCTGTCGGAGGCGGCGAACGCGCGGTTCGGGCCGCGGAAGATCAACATCTCGATGCCGTCGTTGCGCGTCGATCGGATGCTGGCGAACATCCCGTTCATGGTCAACTCGGTGCGCAAGAGCGGGCTGACGATCGCGGTGGAGGCGGCGCGGGACGAGATGCGCGCGGCCATCCGCAAGAAGGTGACCGACGGGAACCTGATGGACGGGGTGCTGGCGGCGTACAAGGCCGGCTGGCGCAGCGTGAAGCTGTATTACATGTGTGGGTTCCCGGGCGAGGGCCCGGCGGATATCGACGGGATCTGGGACCTGAGCGTGCAGGTGAGCAAGGCGCGGCGGCAGCTCGGTCTGGCGCCGGCATCGGTGAACGCCTCGGTGGGGTGGCTTGTGCCCAAGCCGTTCACGCCGTTTCAGTGGGCGCCGCAGCGGCGGGCGGAGGATTTCCACGCGGTGCGGAGGCGGCTGCGCGAGCTGTCGCGGTCGATGCGTTCAGCCGTGCACGTCAAGACGCACAACGTCGAGCGGTCGATCCTCGAGGGCGTGTTCGCGCGGGGCGATCGGCGGCTGGCGCCGGCGATCGAGCGCGCGTGGCGGCTGGGGGCGCGGTTCGACGGGTGGGACGAGACGTTTAGCGCGGCGATCTGGGAGCGGGCGTTCGCCGAGACGGGGATCGACCCAGCCTGGTACACGCACCGCGAGCGGCCGTACGGCGAATTGCTGCCGTGGGCGCACATCGGCAGCGGGCCGTCGACGCCGTATCTCGAACATCAGTATGACGACGTGTTCGTGAAGCTGGGGCAGGCGGGCCCGGGGGCGCAGCTTCAGACGGCGGGCGCGTAGCCGAACATTTCACGCGGATGAGCGGCGAATCAACCGTGGACGGACGTGCGACGCGCGCGACCGCGGACCGTCGGCGCGCGTCTACTTCGCTTGTGGGTCGGTCGCCGGCATCGATGCCGCGGGCTCGTTGACGGGGACGAGGCGTTCCTGGCGCTGCGTCTCATCGACGGGGTTGAGGTCTTCGATCTTGCGCACCGGCAGGCGGGCCTGCTCGGACGTGATGCGGTGGATGGTCAGCTTGCTGGTTTCGCGCAGGTTCTGCGTGAGGCTCTGCGTCGGAATCTCCGTGGCCAGTTCCGAGACCTGCTGATAGTCGGCCGAGACGAGTTGCCCCTCGACGAGGTCCCAGGCGGCGGTCCCACTGACCTTGCCCTCGCGAAAGACGATCACGACGCCCGTCTCGGCGCTCGGCGCGCCGCTGGTCTCTTCGGTGGCGAGTTCGCCGCTGAAGCGAAGGGAGACGGGGCGGCCCTCGGCGGCCGGCGTCGCCGC
>CAZNDQ010000253.1:0-6310 GCA_964571825.1 uncultured Planctomycetales bacterium
CCGAGGAAGGTGCCGTCGGCGTCGATGACCGCGGCGGTGTTGTAGTAGACGCCGGGGAGGTCCTCCTCGTAGAGCGGGATGACGAGGACGATCCCGTGTTTCCGCGCGGTCTCGCACATCAGCTTCGTCGTCGGGCCGTCGGGGATGCGCTCGGTGAGACTGTACCATTTGGCGTACTGCTCAGCGCAGAAATAGGGGCCGTAGAACAGTTCCTGGAGGCAGAGGACCTGGGCGCCTTTGTCGGCCGCCTGCTTGATGAGTGCGAGGTGGCGCTCGATCATCGCCTTCTTGATCTTCTCGATAGGCGAAGTCGAGGGCTCACAGAGGACGGCCTGGACAAGTGCGCCGCGGACGATTCGGGCCATGGAACGCTCCTGCTCACAAGTCGGCGATTTACGGATTCGCGGCACCATCTTACACTGGGGTGCTTGCGGCCGGTAGATCGGGCGCGGGCGCCTGCGACAAGGGCGCGGCCGGGCCAGAGGAGGAAGCATCATGTCGTCGGTGAGTACGTGCCGGTGTCTGATCGGGGAGGGCTGGAGCGAAGCGCGGGCGGAGCAGACGCTGCCAGTGTGGAACCCATCCGTGGGGGAGGAAATCGCGCGGGTGCCGCTGTGCGGGGCGGAGGACGTGGAACGCGCGGTGCGGGCAGCGGCGGCCGCATATCCGCAGTGGCGCGAGACGCCGGCGGTGGAGCGGGCGCGGGTGATGTTCCGCTTCCGCGAGCTGCTGATCCGGGATACGGAGAAGATCGCGCGGACGGTGTCGCGCGAGCACGGCAAGACGCTGGGCGAGTCGCTGGGGTCGATGCAGCGCGGGATCGAGATGGTGGAGTTTGCCTGCGGTCTGCCGGCGCTGCTGGCGGGGGAGACGATCGAGAACCTGGCGCCGAACGTCGACTGCGAGACGGTGCGGCATCCGCTGGGGGTGGTGGCGGGGATCACGCCTTTCAATTTCCCGGCGATGGTGCCGCTGTGGATGTTTCCGCCGGCGCTCGTGTGCGGCAATACGTTCATCCTCAAGCCGTCGGAGCGCGTGCCGCTGTCGGCGATGGCGCTCGGCGAGCTGATGCTCGAGGCGGGCGTGCCGGCGGGCGTGTTCAACATCGTGCACGGCGGCAAGGCGTGCGTCGATGCGCTGCTGACGCACCCGGAAATCCGCGCGATCTCATTTGTCGGGTCGACGCACGTGGCGCGGCACGTGTACACGACGGGGACCGCGCACGGCAAGCGCGTGCAGGCGAACGGCGGGGCGAAGAACCACGTGATCATCATGCCGGATGCGGATATCGATGCGGCCATTGAGGGGCTCAAACACGCGGCGTTCGGCTGCGCGGGCGAGCGGTGCATGGCGGGGAGCCTGGCCGTGCCGGTGGGGGGCGTGGCGGACGAGTTGGTCAAGGGCCTGGCGGAGGCGGCCGGTCGGATGCGCGTCGGGCGGACGGACACGGGCGGGGGCGACGTGGACATGGGGCCGGTGATCACGCGCGAGCACGAGCAGCGCGTGCGCGGATACGTCGAGATGGCGGAGCGCGAGCGGGCGGGGGTAGTGCTCGACGGGCGCGGGGTACGCGTGGCGGACGCGCCGAACGGGTTTTACGTCGGGCCGACGATCGTCGATCACGTCGCGCCGGAGAGTGCGCTGGCGCGGGATGAGATCTTCGGGCCGGTGCTGTCGGTGACGCGCGTCAAGACGCTGGAGGAAGCGCTGGCGCTGGGGGAGCGGTGCGAGTTCGGCAACGGGGCGGTGATCTTCACGCAGTCGGGGCGGGCGGCGCGCGAGTTCAAGCACCGGTTCAACGCGGGGATGATCGGGATCAACGTCGGCGTGCCGGCGCCGATGGCGTGGTTCCCCTTCACGGGGTGGAACACGTCGTTCTTCGGCGATCTGCACATCCAGGGTCGCGAGGGGATGCTGTTCTACACGCAGCAGCGGATGACGATGACGCGCTGGCCGGCACCGGCGGTGGGTGGGAAGCGGGAGCCGGGGTGGAAACCGCATTGAAGAAGTTACAAAGTGACGAAGTTACGAAGTTACGAAGTAAAGAATAGATCATGATACACATCTGGCGTGCGAAACGGTCGCAATGGTATGTGGCAATGTGCTTACTTTGCGCATTGGCCGCCGCGGTGGGGTGTAAGGAGCGCGGTGGGGAGAGCGCGGGCAGCGGCGCAGCCCCAGGCAAGACGATCGGCGTTACGCTGCTGACGGTGCAGCATCAGTTCTATCAGGAGCTGCGGGCGCGGATGGAGGAGGAGGCAGCGAGGCTGGGGTACAAGCTGCTGGTGCGTGCGGCGGAGTTCGACTCATCACGGCAGGCGAACCAGATCGACGAGTTTCTCGTGCTGCAGGCGGCCGCGCTGATCGTCAGCCCGTGCGATTCGCGGAGCGTGGGGGCGAGCATCGCGGCGGCGAACGAAGCGGGGGTGCCGGTGGTGACGGCGGACATTGCCAGCACGTCGCCGCTGGGGAAGGTGGCGGTGCACGTGGCGTCGGACAACGAGGCGGGCGGGCGAAAGGCGGCGGAGCTGATGGCGGCCGCGCTGGGCGGCAAGGGCAAGGTGGCGATCCTCTCGCATCCGGAGGTGGCGAGCGTCACCGACCGGGTGAAGGGATTCAAGGAGGAGATTGCCAAGCACCCGGGGATCGAGATCGCGGCGGAGCTGTCGGCGGACGGGAAGCGCGACAAGGCCGTGCGGGTGATGGAGGACCTGCTGCAGTCGCACGCGGACCTCAGCGGTGTGTTCGGCATCAACGACGACTCAGCGCTGGGGGCGCTGGCGGCGATCGAGGCGGCGGGCAAGAGCGAGCAGATCAAGATCATCGGGTATGACGCAACGCCGGAGGCGCGGGAGAAGATCAAGGTGGGGGCGATCTACGGCGACGTGATCCAGAATCCGCGCGAGATCGGCGTGCTGGCGCTTCGCGCGGTGCACGATCTGCTCGAGGGGCGGCAGCCGCCGGCGGTGATTCCTGTGGCGGTGGGCACGTATACCGGCGAGGGGGAGTAGCTGGGCCGTTGATGACCGCACCGCGCATCCGCTTTCGCCGCATCAGCAAGTCGTATCCGGGGGTTCGCGCGCTGGACGAAGTGAGTTTCGACGTGGCGCCCGGGAGCGTGCACGCGCTGGTGGGGGAGAACGGCGCGGGCAAGAGCACGCTGATGAAGGTGCTGGCCGGGGCGACGCGGGCCGACGGAGGCGCGATCGAGCTGGACGGAGAAGCCGTCGCCATCCGCGATGCGCGGCACGCGCAGCAGCTCGGCATCTCGATCGTCTATCAGGAATTCAACCTCGTGCGCGACATGAGCGTTGCGGAAAACATCTTTCTGGGGCGCTGGCCGCGCGGACGGACGGGGGCGATCGACTTTTGCCGACTGCATGCGGAGGCCGGCGCAGTGCTGGCGTCGCTGGGGATCGAACTGCCGGTGCGGCGGACTGTGGCGGGCCTGTCGGTGGCGCAGCAACAGATGGTGGAGATCGCCAAGGCGCTGTCGCTCAGCGCGCGGGTGCTGGTGCTGGATGAGCCGTCGGCCGTGCTGACGCCGCACGAGCTGCGGATGCTGTTTCGCGTTGTGGCGGATGCACGGGGGCGCGGACTGAGCGTGGTGTACATTTCGCATCGGCTGGAGGAGATTTTCGAGATTGCCGACGCGGTGACGGTGCTGCGCGACGGGCAGCACGTCTCGACGCGCGCAGTGGGCGAGGTGAGCCGCGGGGCGCTGATCGCCGAGATGGTCGGGCGGGAGTTGAAGGACGAGTTCCCGGCGCGGGAGGGGCGCCCGGGCGACGTGGTATTGCGCGTCGAGGGGCTGTCGGCCGCGGGGCGGTTTGCGGACTTGACGTTTGACGTGCGCGCGGGCGAGGTGTTCGGACTGACGGGGTTGGTGGGGTCGGGGCGGACATCGGTGGCGCGGACGATCTTCGGCGCGGTGCGGGCGAACGGCGGATCGGTGCGCGTGGGCGCGGCGCGGGGCCCGTTTCGCAGCCCGCGATCCGCACTGGCGGCCGGTGTGATGATGCTGCCGGAGGACCGGCGGCAGGAGGGGCTGCTGCTCGAGCGGCCGGTACGGGAGAACGTGACGCTTGCCTGCCGCGAAGCGGTGGCGACCGCGGGATTCGTGCGACGCGGGCAGGAGCGGGCACTGGTGGAGCGGCTGACGGGGGAACTCCGCGTGCGGGCGGCAAGCATGGAGGCGCGGGCGGCGACGCTCTCGGGCGGCAACCAGCAGAAGGTGCTCCTGGCGCGGATTCTGGCACAGCCGCGGCGGGTGGTGATCCTCGACGAACCGACGCGCGGCGTGGATGTCGGGGCAAAGTATGAAATCTATACGTTGATCAACCGGCTGGCGGCGGACGGGATGGCCATCCTGATGATCTCGTCGGAGCTGCCGGAGGTGATCGGGATGAGCGACCGCATCGGCGTGATGCACGAAGGGCGGCTGGGGGGCGTGCTCGAGAACAGGGCCCGCGGTGTAACGCAGGAGCAAATCATGCGGCTGGCGTCGGGCGAGGGCGCGGAGGCGGCGGCATGAGCGACGTGGGCGCGACGCAGAATGCGGCGGCGGGTCGACCGCGCGTCGCCGCGCGCACCGGTCCGCCGGAGTGGGTGCGCTGGCTGGTGGCGCTGCGGATGCCGGTGGTGCTGGTGCTGCTGGCGATCGCGGCGAGTATTCTCGCCTATCCGGCGTTTTCCTCGCCGACGAACCTGATCAACATCGCGCGGCAGATTTCGTTTGAGGCGCTGATCGCGCTGGGCATGACGCTCGTGATCGTGACGGGCGGCATCGACCTTTCGGTCGGCTCGCTGGTGGCGCTGACGGGAGTGGCGGCGGGCGTGGTGATGCGGGCGACGCTGGACTGGCCGGCCGCGGCGTGCATCGCCGCGGGATTGGCGGCGTCGACCGCGATGGGCGCAGGCGTCGGGACGCTGTCGGGGGCGATCATCACGCGGTTCTCGGTGCCGCCGTTCATCGTGACGCTGGCGGCGATGCTCATCGCGCGCGGGTTTGCCTTCATCCTCTGCGAGGGCGAGCCGGTGTACGAGTTGCCGCCGGCGCTGCTGGCGCTTGGGCACGGGTTCGTCTGGGAGCGCGCGCTGGGCAAGCTGCTGCCGGTGCCGGTACTGATCCTGGCCATCGGGTTCGTCGTGTTCCATGTGCTGCTGACGCGGACGGTGTTCGGGCGCGGCGTGGTGGCCGTGGGGAGCAATGAGGAGGCGGCGCGGCTGGCGGGGATCAACGTGCGGCGGACGCGGCTCGTCGTCTATCTGCTGACGGGTGCGCTGTGCGGGCTCGTCGGCGTGATGCACGATGGGAAGCTCGGCGCGGGCGATCCGAAGGTCGGGGAGATGTGGGAGCTGAACATCATTGCAGCCGTCGTCGTCGGCGGGACGAGCCTATTTGGCGGGCGCGGGAGCATTGTCGGAACGCTGATCGGGGCGCTGATCATCGGCATCCTCAACAACAGCCTCAATCTGCTGGGCGTCGAGCACTTCTGGCAGAAGGTGGTATTGGGCGCGGTGATCCTGGCGGCGAGTCTGCTGGACGTGGCGCTGCGGCGCCTCGACACGCGCTGAGCGGCGCGGGGAGTTATGGACATGCGCATTCGTTCCGGTTGGTTGATTCTGCTCGTCCTGCTGCTGGCGCCAGTTTGGTCGCTTCGCGCCGACGAGCAGACGCACGCGAAATACGACCTGTCGCAGGACAAGGTGCTGTACTGCGTCGGCTATGCCCACCTCGACACGCAATGGCGCTGGGACTTCTGCACGACGATCGACCGCTACATCCGCGACACGCTGGAGCAGAACTTCGCGCGGTTCGAGAAGTATCCGGGGTACGTGTTCAATTTCACGGGGTCGGTGCGGTACGAGATGATGGAGGAATATTACCCGGAGCTGTTTGCGCGGTTGAAGGAACATGTGGCTCAGGGGAAGTGGTACGTCTCGGGGTCGTCGGTGGATGAGGGGGACGTGAACGTTCCGGGAGCGGAGACGGTGATCCGGCACGTGCTGTACGGAAATCAGTATTTCCGGCGGCATTTCGACAGGGAAAGTATTGATTTCATGCTGCCGGACTGTTTCGGCTTCCCCGCGTCGATGCCGTCGATCTGGGCGCACTGCGGGCTGCGCGGGTTCTCGACACAAAAGCTCACGTGGGGGTCCGCGGTCGGGATTCCGTTCAAGATCGGCGTGTGGGAGGGGCTGGACGGCCGCGGGGTGATCGCGGCGTTCGACCCGGGGCCGTACGTCGGGGCGATCAAGGGGCGGGTGGACACGAACGAGACCTGGGTAAAACGGGTCACCGCAAACG
>CAZNDQ010000254.1:0-6307 GCA_964571825.1 uncultured Planctomycetales bacterium
GCGTGTTGCCAACAACTTACGCTCGCTACCCCCATGATTAATTGAACGGCGTTGGATGCCATCCAAGAGTCGCCTGATCCCTGGCCCGCCAGCGGTGTAACGCGCCCCGCAACTCGGACGGTCTTGCAGGCCACGCCCCCCGGCTCGTAGCCGGAGCGACACGTTTTCTGAGCCGCATCCTGAACCCGCCTGCGGTGTCATGTACCCTCGCAACTCCGTCGCGACGAATGGCGCTTGAATTCACGTTGCCCGGACGATACACATTCAATGATGTTCTTTGGCGCGTTTCGCTGGCAACCAGAGATCGCGCGGATCGCTCGCCTTCCATGACGTCCGCTTCCTGCACCATGTCGTTTCGCGTCCGCTACGCCGAGTGCGACCCGATGGGCTACCTGCATCACGCCAATTACTGGGTGTACTTCGAGGAAGTCCGCACGGAACTGCTGCGGCGGCACGGCTTCCGCTATCGCGATCTGGAGCACGACGGCGTGCTCTTTGTCGTTCACAAGCTGGCCTGCACGTTCCGCCGGCCGGTGCGATACGACGATACCGTCGAAATCGAGTGCCGCGTCACCCGGATCACGCACACGCGCGTGGACCATGAGTACCGCGTCACCCGCGACGGCGAGTTGACGACGGAAGCCACCTCGACGCTCGCCTGCGTGGATCGCAACGGCCAGCCCGCAGCCATGCCCAAGGCGCTGTGGCCGGGGCCGTGACATAGTACGACGAGTCGACGACCCTCATCACGCTTCCCAACCCCGCACCGCACCGCTACCATCCCCCCCCTTACTGGCGCCGTGACGTGCGGCGCCGCGACGATGCGGATCGTCACCTACGTTCCATGCTGGAGATGTTCACGATGCGGAGTTCATGGTGGTTCGGATGCGCCCTGTTGGCCGTCGGCCTGGCGGGGGGTTGTGTGGTCAATAACCCGGGCACCGGCAACGAGAACGGCAACGACAACTCGTCCGGAAACGACAACGAAGACGTCGAAGCGGTCGAAGTCCGTGTCGAAACAGGCTTCGACGGCGTCACGCGGCAGAAGACCACGGCCGGCGTGGAGGAAGCCGGCATCTGCGGCGGTTTCTACCCGGCGGAGCCCAACCACAACCTCTACGTGGACGCGTCGTTGGGCATGACCATCCGCGTCAGCAGCGACGAGGGCGAGCCGATGCTCTGGGTGCTCTGCGGCGAAAGCAACTTCTGCGGCAGCGCCGTGGACGAGAACGTGGTCGAGCTGAGCCGGTTCTGGAGCCGCGGCGGGCCGTGCGAGATCTACATCGGCACCACCGAGGCCGATCAGGAACTGGCCTACACGCTCACGTTCTTTGAGAACGAATAGCCCGGCACTTTCCGTCAACGAAACGGCGGCGGGAGGGAGGCATCAAAGCTCCCCCCCGCCGCTCGCTTGCCTGCGCGGGCGTCCTGCGCCGGCCGCTATCCGCCCGGCGCCCGGACCGTGGCGCTTGCTACTCTTCTTCTGCCGGCGGCAGAACGCCGTCGGTGAAGGCGAACACGGCGTCGTGGACCGCGTCGGCGAAACCATCAATGACGGCGTCGCGCGTCGCGCGGCCGAGGTTGTCCAGATCGCAACTCCACCCGAACAGCGGCATGGCGGCGGCCGCCACCAGCACCCACGCTTGCAGTTTCTTCATCGTCGGTCTCCTCAAGGGGTCCGCCTCCAGCAGAGGGCCTGACCCGGTCCATCGGCGTTCGGCGCCGCCTCCCGCAGCCCGAACGACAGTGACGGCACGTCCACGAAACCCAGCCGTCGCGCCACTGGCAGGCGTCCACCGCCGGCCGCCTGACCCGGGTGGAGAGCACCTCCCCCACGGTTCAAGACGATGCCACGGCGGCCGCAACAGTCATGCAATTCCCGTTCCGGGCATTCGGAGCCGTCGAAAGCTCGCGCCTGGACGGACAGACCACCGGTCAAAGCCGGTGCCGCATCGGATCGATCGCCCGCCCGCGCCTCGACCGGACGATCGCTCGTGACCCCCCGCCCGCCTCACGCGCCAAGTTGCTGGGCAAGGGAGTAGCGTTCGGCGACGTTGTCCCAGTCCACGACGTTCCAGAAGGCCGAGACGTAGTCGCCGCGCTTGTTCTGATACTTAAGATAATAAGCGTGTTCCCACACGTCCAGAACCAGCAGGGGCACGCATCCCCACATGGTCAGGTTCTGGTGCTTCTCCGCACCGAAGGTCAACAGGCGCCCGCTGAGCGGTTCCCACGCCAGGATGCCCCAGCCGCTGCCCTGCACCGCGCCGGCCGCGCTGTTGAACTGGCCCTTGAGCTTGTCAAACCCGCCGAAATCGCGGTCGATCCCCTTCGCCAGCGCGCCCTTGGGAGCCCCCCCTCCACCCTTCTTCATGTTCTTCCAGAACACGGTGTGGAGCGTGTGGCCGGAACCGTGAAACGCCAGCGCTCCGGTCAGCTTGGGGACGTCGCCGAAGTCGCCCGACCCGCGGGCGGTCGCCAGTCCGGCGATGGCCGCGTTGAGGCCTTTGACGTATCCGTTGTGGTGGATGTCGTGGTGGAGCTTCATGGTCGCAGCGTCGATGTGCGGCTCCAGCGCGTCGTAGTCGTATCCCAGCGGCGGCAGCGTGTACTCGCGCGGCGTGGACGACGATTCCGACTGGGCGAAGGCCTCGTCCGCTCCCAGCCCGATCCACCCACCGGCCGCCGCCAGTGCGCTTAGTGATCCCAGCATTTCCCGGCGATTGACCTGTGACATCTGACTGATCTCCCTTCCCTTGTGGAGGTCGGTTGGTCCGCGCGCCGTCGCCCGTGTCGCCGCGCCATTCGTTCGTTCCGGTTCGATCCCGCCGCTCGGGATGGTGTATCCCCCACATCCCGGCCGGTCAAGGTTACAGAGCCAGTGCCGAGCCGCCTGGCGTCTGGTGCTGAACCGCGTCGCCTCTGACGCTGAGCCGCAGCGCCTCTGGCGCTGAGCCGCGTGGCTTCAGCCCGCGCGAATCCCCAAGTCGGGCAATGTTCCCGGACAGAGGCGCTCGTGCCCACACCGCCAGGCTGGAATCAGGCGTTCCCCGAGCGCAGCCGAGACGTTCACCGGGGCGAGCCCACGGTGCGCCGGCGTCCCGGCGTTCGCACGGCCGGCACACGGGTGTTAGAATGGCGGTCTGCTGGGGAACCTCCCCCCGTGGAGATCGAGTTGCCGTGCTGTCCCTGAACGTCTTGCCCGCTACGCGACCCGCCCCAGGCGGCCGCCGCCTGCCTCCCTGGCTCAAGCGCCCGCTTCCCTCGGGCGATTTCGGCCGCACACGGTCGATCGTTGCGGAAAGCGGCGTCGCCACAGTCTGTCAGGAAGCCCGCTGCCCGAACCTGTCCGAGTGCTGGTCCAAGCGGCACGCCACGTTCATGATCCTCGGCGATACCTGCACGCGGCGGTGTCACTATTGCGCCGTGACCACCGGTCGGCCGGAAGCGCCGGCCGCGGACGAGCCGGATCGCCTGGCGGAAGCCGTCCGCGATCTTAATCTCAACCATGTCGTGCTCACGGCCGTGGCCCGCGACGATCTGCGCGACCAAGGGGCAGGCCACTTCGCCGCCTGCGTCACCGCGATCCGCGCCGCCTGCCCAAGAACGACCATTGAAGTGCTCCCCGCCGACTTCCAGGGCCGGCGCGAGTGCATCGCGACGCTCGTTGACGCCACGCCGGACCTGTTTAATCACAATCTGGAGATGGTGGAGCGCCTGACGCCGGCCATCCGCCCGCAGGGGCGCTACCGCCGTTCGCTTGATGTCCTCCGCATCGTTCGCGAACTCGCGCCGGCCATGCTCACCAAGTCGGGCCTGATGGTCGGACTGGGCGAGACGCGCGACGAACTCGTTCAGGCGTTTCGCGATCTGCGCACGGTGGACTGCGACGTGTTGACGATCGGGCAGTACTTGCAGCCCACGCTCGACGGCCACGCACCCGTGGCGAAATTCTACGAGCCGTCCGAATTTGAGGATCTGGCAGACGTCGCTCGCGGGCTGGGGTTCGTCAGCGTTGCGTCGGGGCCGTTCGTGCGGTCCAGTTATAACGCCGCCGAGGTCTTCGAGGAGAGCCGCAAACGGCAGGCGGAACGCTGACCCTTGGCAAAAGTGGCCGGCGTCGGGTCCGATCGACGTTGCGTCGGTGAAAGAGGTGTCACAGACCCCCGGAGGAGCAGACGCATGATCACGAGTCGTTCCCCGCAGCGAGGCGCCGGCCGCGCCTTTACGCTGATCGAGTTGCTGGTCGTCATTGCGATCATCGCCCTGCTCATGGCGATTCTGCTGCCGTCGCTCACCCGCTCGCGTCAGCAGGCGAGGGCGGTCAAATGCAGTTCCCACCTGCGGTCGCTGGGCATGGGCCTGAGCATGTACGCGACCGAGTACGACGGCTACATCCCTCGCGACATTACGCCGCAGCCGTGGCCGTTCGCGGCGCACCTGGTCGAGATGCTCGGGCACGAGCTGGACCCGACCAAGCAACTCGCGGGGCAGTTCAAAGAGATTGAAGCGCTGCAATGCCCGGACTTTCCGCTGGACAACTATGATCCGCTGACGGGGCAGGCCATTCAGGAGCGGACGCTGGATTTCATCGTCAACGGCTTTTCAAAGCTCTTCAAACCCGGGCCGGGCGACGAGCTGCGCGACAAGGTCAACGTGAAGGGCCGCTGGCAGGGCGATCAGGACAACAACGACCCGCCCGAGCAACTCGGCGAGATCAAGAACATCGCCGGCCTGGTGTACATCGCGGAGGCCAACCGCTTCATGCCCTCCGGCTATACGACCGATCCCGGCCAGGCGAAGTTTCTCTTCCACGACTTCTGGCGCGGCCGCCACCTGCCGCGCGGCGACAACCCGCGCATGGCCACCGACCGCCGCCACCCGGCCGGCATCAACATGCTCTACTTCGACGCCCACGCCGCCCCAATGTTGCCGGAAAAGGTCGACCTCTATCACTTCTACTTCCCCGGCTACTGAGCGGCCCAGTCGGCGCTGTGACACCAGGTGCCACGGGTTTTCAACCGGTGACCCTGCTCTGGCACCGGTTTGCAACCGGTGACCTTATTGTGGCACCGGTTTGTAACCGGTGATCCTGCTGTGGCACCGGTTTGTAACCGGTGATCTTCATTCGCCATCGCCCAGGAGGCTGGTCTTCGGCCTGCCAACGACATGCACTGCTCCCAGAGCAGTGGCACCTGGTCCCGGTCGCACAGGGCAGCGCCAGGTAACGCCCGCTCCCGGTCAGGGCGACGTCCTCGACAGCGTAACCTCCAGCCTGGCGTCCTCGACTTCTCGCGTCAGTAGAAGCCGGTCGGATCGCACGCTCGCCCCGTACGTGACGGCCGCGTCGTCCGCCGGGATTAGTGTCAGCGACGTAGCGCGAAAGCGATAGGTGCCCGTCGTCGTCATGCGATTCGGCCCGGTCGTCGTCGCGGTATATCGTCCGTCGTCAGCGAAAGTGATCGTGTCGATGGAAAAGTCGAGCGCATCCCCACCGCCGCCCGCCTCCACATGAACCGTCCGCCACGTGCCGGTGACCGAGCAGCCACCCGCGGCCGCGAGGAGCAGGATCCAGCCGAACGCTGTAAGTCGAGGCATGTTGCAAACTCCGCTGGGACCAACGCTGACGGTCCCACGGTATCCGCGGTGGCGGGGGTTGCAAGCGACCGATGTCGCGGCCGGCAAGAAGATCTGCCGGGTGACGACGACGTCGGACGGCCCAGCGTCCATGCGACTTGAAGTCGCCCGGCCAGTATTGATAGGATGGCATTCGGGCTCACGGTGTCAGGGCCCTGATCATGCGTCGCAGGTCACTCCGGTGCCGGTGTGGTCTGCTGACGCGGGCCGGATTCGCTTTCAACGGCATGGGATCGCCTCAGTCGCACTGGGGCGGCAGCGGAGGTTCAACGCATGGTACGGATCCACTTCCGGACTCCTCGCAAGGCGCAGATAATTGCATTCGCGTTAGTTTTTCTAGGCACGCCCTTCGCAGGCGGATTCGTTCGTGGACAGGGCCGTCCGGAGATTGTCTGGATGGCGGGGGGACACGTCGAAGACGTCGCCGCCGTAGCGTACTCGCCCGACGGTCAGCTTCTGGCATCGGGTAGCGGCGACGAGACGGTCAAACTCTGGCGGGTCGCGGACGGCACCTTAGTGCGAACATTGACGGAACACACCGAGTATGTGCGTGCGGTCGCGTTTTCACCGGACGGCCTGACGCTCGCGTCCGGCAGTTCGGATCAGACGGTCAAACTTTGGCGCGTGTCGGACGGTCAATTGCTGCACACTTTGACCGGGCATCAATATC
>CAZNDQ010000255.1:0-6289 GCA_964571825.1 uncultured Planctomycetales bacterium
GTTCGTCGGAAAAGCCGTGACAAACGAGATCAGTGCCGCCTTCAGCCCCAGCGGCATGCCCGGGAAGAACGTCTCGAGGAACGTCATCAGCGGATGCACGGTGGTGCCGATCTCCTCTCGCCCGTCGTGGATCGTCCCCACGCCGTTGTACAGCGCACCCGCGAACTTCTTGTCGATCCCGCGCATCTGCGTCACGAGCTGGAGCTGCGCGAAGATGCCGATCAGGTTCAGCCCCGTGTCTCCCTCCACCCCCTCCATCTTCTGCGCCCCATCGTGCGAGACCATGTGGCACGTGTTGCAGTTCGCACAGCTCTGCTGATTCGGCGGAATCCCTGCGCCGATGAACTGGTTGAACCCCGTCTGCGCCCGAGGGTCTTTGAACGAATTGTCGCGGTGCCGATAGAACGACGGCGGGTACTGCACCGTCATGATGAAGTCGGTGTAGGCGTCCATCTCCTCGTCGCTGAGCTGCTCGCCTCCCAGCAGCCCCTCGAACGCCACGTTGAAATCCTGAAACGTCGGCCGGTCTCCGCGCCAGTGAAACGGCTCGTGCCGGTCCAGCCCCTTGAGCGACAGCGTCACCATCGGCCCCTTCACCGGATGATTCTGCAGCGGCTCGCCGTTGGGGTTTTCGAGATTCGGCGGCCCCGGCTGGAGGTCCCCGGCCGGGTCGCCGAGGTCCCACGCCAGAAAGTCGAGATGCCCGTCGATGTGGCACATGGCGCACGAGGAGCCGAAGTTGTTCGAGAACCGCGTGCTGTAGAGGAAGTCGCGCCCGTTGCGGATTCGCGCCGGTTCCGGGTTGAACAGCGCGTGCTCCGCCACGACCGCCATCTCCTCCGACGACACGTCCACCGTCTGGATCGTCATGTCCGTGCGGCTGAGCACGTACAGCCGGTCGCGCTCCGCGTCCAGCGCCAGCCCGCGCGGCCCACGCCCAACATCCACCCGCCCCACCACCGCGCCGGTCGCGCCGTCCAGCGCCCCGACTCGCCCCACGCCGAACGCCGCCACGTACGCCCGCGACCCGTCCGCGTTGAAGACGAGGTCCAGCGGGTTCGCCAGCGACCCCGCCCGCGCGGCCGGGTTCACCGCGCTCACGTCGTTGAAGTCCGCCACGTCCGCGTGCAGGTCGGTCGGCGTGATCGTCGGCGGATCGTTCGCCGTGTCCACAATCACGATCTGATGATCGATGAAATGCCCGTTCACCTGTGGCTCCAGCCGCGTCAGGTTCAACGCCTGCAGGTTCGAGACGAACACCCGCCCGTCCACCGGATGCACTGCCAGCCCCGTCAGCGTCGTCCCCACGCCGCCGAGGATTCGCCCCGGCGCCAGCGTCAGGGCCGTCGGGTCCGACGCGTCGATTACGAACAGGTCGTGGTCGGCCGTGTCCTTCACGTCGTGGATCGTCGCCGCAATCACCTCCTCCGCGTTGAGCAGCGAGAAGCTGAGATCGCCGAACGCATTGCGCAGCAGCGTTTCAAACTCCTGCTGAAACAGCGCGACCATTGCCGGGTCCGGATCGCCGTTGTCGTCCGCCAGCACGTCCACGATGTCGGTCCAGTCGCCCGCCTCCCCCGCGTCGGGCACGATCCGGTGCACCAGCGGCGACGCCACGTTGTGGTTCGGCGACGTCTCCGGGTCCGGCCACGGCGAGAGTTGCGCGCTGTCCGCGAAGATCTGCGCCGTCTGGCTGAAGAACTGCGCGATCCACAATACCGGGATGAACGGCCCCACCCCCGGCGGCAGCGGCGGCACGATTTGCAGGAACACCGGCTCCCCCACCACCGTCGAGTTGTTCCCCGAGAACAATGCTGCGACGACGATTTGCCCGTCGTGGTATGCCGCAGCGCGCGGCGTGTTCCCCGGCAGCCGCACCCGGCTGACGACCTGGTGCGTCGCCGTGTCGATCGCCGCCACCGTCCCCTCCGCCAGCGGCGTCGCCAGGCTCCCCGGATCGGTGTTGATCTGCCCCTCGTCCGGCCCCTGCGTCACCACGAACGCGTGCGAGCCGCCCTCGTTGAACAGGATGTTCACCGGCTCGTCGCTCACGTCGATCGTCCGCACCACGCGCCGCGCGCCGACGTCGACCACGCTCACGCTGTCCGACAGGTAGTTCGCCACCCAGACGATCGGCCGCGCCGTGTTCGGCTGCACCGCCACCGCCACCGGCTCCAGCCCCACCGGGATTGCCGCCACCTCGTTTAGCTCATCCCCCGCCGTCGTGAACACGTGCAGCGTCCGGTTCGGCGTGTTCACCGCGTACAGCACATTGCCCCCCGGCCCCAGCGCCAGCTGCTTGACGGGCGGACTCTCAAAGTTCACGCAGTCTCCCGACACCAGTTCCGGCTGCGGCTCCGCTCCCACCGGCCCCCCGCGGGCGCCGCTCGGCATCTCGATCAGCCCCTCGAAGGCCGGGTGCCCTTGCGCGCCCGGCAGGTTCGCGCGCAGCGGCGCGAACCGCGCATCGACGTTCGCAGGCGTCGCCGGCAACGGCAACATCTCCGCCGGCCGGTTGAACTGCTGCACCACCCGCGCCGACGCCAGCGCGCTGAGCGCCACCACCGCGCCCAGCGCCGTCACACGCGCCACGCCGTGCACCGTACCGCGCCGATTCCGTCGAGGACTTAGCGGCCGCCCGTATTGGGTACTCGTTTGTCGAAGTCTTCGGGAGATCCTTGGTTGCATGTTGAGCCTCCTCCGGCCGGACTCCGCCGCGCACCGCGACGCACCGTCCACCATTTCGCGCGCGAAAACTCCGACCTCCGGAATCCGCAGGTGCATTTCCCGTTCCCCTCCCGCTTGCGCCGCCCCGCGACCCCCGCGACCGCCCCCGACGTAAGCCCTAACTCATTGCCGTGGTTTGTGTTAGGATGCCTGATTGACCGGCGCCGATCGCTTTGGCCAGTAGCAGCCGGCACGACGCCGCGTGCGCCGCGCGGCACAATCTGGCTCAATAGCGCCAATTGAACGAGGCGAGTCCTTGCGATTCCCACCGCGGAGAATGGGCCAGCCTGAACGATGGACGTGCACCTGATGAGCGAAGCACCATTATCATGGGTGGAGAACAACGACTCGCGGCACGAACGGATGGGAACATGGCTGAAATGCCGGAACGGTACAGCTTGATTGGGAAACGGGCCATCGTCTGCGGTGCGTCGCAGGGCATTGGCCGCGCCTGCGCCGAGGAGTTCGCCCGGCTCGGCGCGCGCGTCACGCTCGTTGCCCGCGATGAACAGGCCCTGCGCGACGTGTGTGCAGCGCTCGTGCGCAGCGGCGCCGAAAAGCACGACTGGCTGGCGGTGGACTTTGACGACCCACCGGCCGTCGGGCAGCGCGCCCGCGAGCACCTCGCTCAGTCCGGCCCGATCCACATCCTCGTCAACAATAGCGGCGGCCCCCCGGCCGGCGCAATCTTCGAGGCGCAGCCGGAGCAGTTCCTCGCCGCCTTTCAGCGCCACCTGGTCTGCAACCAGTTGCTGGCCCAGACGCTCGTACCGGGAATGAAGGAATCCGGCTATGGCCGGATCATCAATATCATCAGCACCTCCGTCCGCCAACCGATCGCCGGACTGGGAGTATCGAACACCATCCGCGGGGCGGTCGCCAGTTGGGCCAAGACGCTCGCCAACGAGTTGGCGCCCTTTGGGATCACGGTGAACAACGTCCTGCCCGGCTATACTGCTACTGGACGCTTGGACTCAATCATCAAGGGCCGCGCCGAACGCGCCGGGAAGACGCCGGAGGCAATTGGAAAATCCATGCGCGACGAGGTCCCGATGGGCCGCTTTGCCGAACCGCACGAGATCGCGGCCGCCGCGGCCTTCCTCGCTTCGCCGGCCGCCTCATACATCACCGGTGTCAGTCTGCCCGTCGACGGAGGACGCATCTCGGCGATCTGAATATGGAGAAAATTCGCAACTACATTGATGGTCAACTCTGCGAACCGCTCGGCGGCGCGTATCTCGACAACGTCGAGCCCGCCACCGGCCATGTCTACTCGCTCGTTCCGGACAGCGATGAACTCGACGTTCAGCGCGCGGTTGATGCGGCCGAGCGCGCGTTTCCCGCCTGGGCAGCCACTCCTGCCGCGCAGCGCTCCAAACTGCTGCTGCGCATCGCCGATTTGATCGACGCCAACCTCGACAAGCTCGCCCGCGCCGAGAGTATCGACAACGGCAAGCCGCTGGCGCTCGCGCGATCGCTCGACATCCCGCGCGCCGCGAGCAATTTCCGCTTCTTCGCCACGGCCGTGCTGCACCGCCAGAGCGAGTGCCATGTGACCGATGGCGTTGCACTCAACTATACGCTGCGCTCGCCGCGCGGCGTCGCCGGCCTCATCTCGCCGTGGAACCTGCCGCTGTATCTGTTCACATGGAAGGTCGCGCCGGCACTGGCCACCGGCAATACGGCCGTGGCCAAGCCCTCCGAGATCACGCCGATGACGGCCGCCCTGCTCTCCGAGCTGTGCATCGAGGCCGGCTTGCCCCCCGGCGTGCTCAACATCGTCCACGGCACGGGTCCGAAGGTCGGCGAAGCCATTGTCGCGCACCGCCGCGTATCGACGATTTCCTTCACCGGCGGAACGAAGACCGGCGCGGAGATCGCGCGCACGGCTGCGCCGCTGTTCAAAAAAGTCTCGCTCGAACTCGGCGGCAAGAACCCCAACATCGTTTTCGCCGACGCCGACATGGAGCAGGCCGTGCCGCAGAGCGTCCGCGCCGCCTTCGCCAATCAGGGCCAGGTGTGTTTGTGCGGCTCGCGGCTGCTGGTCGAGCGCAGCGCCTATGACGAGTTCGTCGAGCGGTTCGTCACCGAGGCCCGCGCACTGCGCGTCGGCGATCCGCTCGAAGGCGGCACCGACCAGGGCGCGCTGGTGTCGAAGATGCAGTTGGACAAGGTGAAATACTACGTCAATCTGGCACGACAGGAAGGTGGCACGATCCTCTGCGGCGGCGGCCGCCCCGATGGTCTGCCCGCGCGCTGCCGCGACGGCTACTTCTTCTCCCCGACCGTCATCACCGGCCTCGGGCCGCAGTGCCGCGTCAATCAGGAGGAAATCTTTGGACCGGTCGTCGCCATATTGCCGTTCGATGATGAGGCCGATGCGCTGGCGCAGGCGAACGCGACGGAGTACGGCCTGTCGGCCAGCGTCTGGACGCGCGACGTGACGCGCGCGCACCGCGTCGCGGAGCGGCTGGCGGCCGGCACGGTCTGGATCAACTGCTGGCTCGTCCGCGACCTGCGTGTACCCTTCGGCGGGATGAAGAGCAGCGGCGTCGGCCGCGAAGGCGGCGAGGAGGCCCTCCGCTTCTTCACGGAGCCGAAGAATGTCTGCCTGGGAACCCCCGGCCGATGAAATGTCCGAGCTACCGGACGAACTGCCGGAGATGTTCCCCTGCGCACGCTGCAAGCGCGAGTTCGCCCCGCGCCGCCTGCGCCGGCTGCCGAAATGGACGACGTGGCCGGTCGAGATGGCCATGCGAGCCAGGTCCGGCTCGATGCTCGAAGACCTCAATCACTGGTACTGCGGCCATTGCCGAATCTGGTTAGGATTTCTGTATGTATTCGTGGGAGCAGGTGTGATATTATTCATCACGTTTACGATATTCGCTGCCCTATCAGGGAAACTCAAATAAACCCGCCGCCGCATGGATACCGTTTGCGCAGGAGCGTCGTGTGAGCGAGAACATTATCAGCCAGCGGGCGCCGGAGCCGGTGGGCGCGTTTCCCCATGCCAAGCGCGTCGGCGATCTGCTCTTTCTCTCGGGGATCGGCCCGCGCGAGCGCGGGAAAAAGGAGATTCCCGGCGTGACGCTCGATGCGCAGGGCAACGTCGTGGCACATGACATTACGGCCCAGACGCTGGCCGTCTTCCACAATGTCCGCACCGTGCTCGAAGACGCCGGCGCGCGCTGGGAAGATATCGTCGACGTCACCGTTTTCCTGACGGACATGAAGAATGACTTCCCGGTGTTCAACCGCCTCTACGCCGAGCACTTCCAGACAAACCAGCCGACGCGGACGACGATCGAGGTCAACTGCCTGCCGACGCCGATTGCCGTGGAACTCAAGGTCATCGCCTGGCTCGGCGCGCGCTGAGGCCGCCGGCGGCGAAAGTGCCGTGTGCGGGTGTCACATCGTGCGGAGAATAGCGCGCACGGGACTGGCATCAAAGCCGACGAGCGGCAGCGGCAGCGCAATCAGCTCGTAGAGGCCGTCGGGCACGTCGGCCAGTACGAGCCCTTCGAGGATCGCCATGTCGTGCGCGAGGAAGCGGGCGTGCGCC
>CAZNDQ010000256.1:0-6282 GCA_964571825.1 uncultured Planctomycetales bacterium
CAAGGACCATCCGTTTCACGCGGAAGCACGTCCCCGGCCTGACCGCGGAGCGTGTGAAATTCTGGACCACGTTTGTCGTGGTCGCCGTCGCGCTGTGCTTCTTCGGATGGGGTTTTCTCTCCGAAGGCGTGCGCATCAACATCCCGCCGACGGCGATTACGCTCGCCCGCTGGAAGGCGACGCCGCAATTCGTCCAACGGTTCGACTACGCCCACCGCCTCGACACCGCGGCGCCATTGGCCGTCGCGATCGTGTTCGCGGCCTTATGGTCCTACGAGTATCTCTTCCGCTTTTTGAAAAGGGAGGAAGAGGACGTCGCGGAGAAGAAGCGGCGGTTTGAAAAGGTCATTCTCGCATTCGCCGTCGGAGTGATCGTCTTCGACGTGTGGATGTTCTATACGGCGATCACCAACCTCGGATGGGGAGGAGTTTTCTCCTTCAAGGCGCTGATCGCCGCCCTGGGATACGGCAGCCTCTTGGCCATTCTCGCCCACCTCATGCTCTTGATGCGTGAGAAGATCGAAACCCTCAAAAAGGAACACAACTCATGAAAAAGACTCTTTCGGTGCTGCTCGCGTTGTTCGTCGGCTGCGCTCCGTACGAGCCGCCGGCGCAAACTTCGAGCTTCGCCCAACCGCAGACGGAATACATCGTGATGATCGTGATGGACCTTTCCGGCTCCTTCGCGCATCTCATGGCCGACGACGGAAAGGCGTATGACTTCGCGCTCGCCGTCTACAACGAGTATTTCTCGAAGCGGATCGGCTGCCCCGATGAACTCATCATCGCGCAGTTTTCCGGCACGCATCGCTCGCTCTTGTGGCGAGGATCTCCGCTCGAATTGCGCCAGCAGTTTCCGAGCGCGGCAGCCTTCAAGACGTTCCTCATGTCCAAGGCCGACCCGAACGGCTCCGTCATCCACGACGGCCTCGCCCATGCCCTGGAGTACATGACGGACGATCCGGTGATCGCCGCGGGGAACGCGAAGCACGCCGTCTTCGTCCTGAGCGACATGCTCGACAACGGCCCGGACCCCGAGCGATCGGCCCAGCGCCTGGCGACCGCCCTGAACCGTTACGCACAGCGGAATGGCGTCGTGGGCATGTGGTACGTCGATCAGGACCTGATGACGACGTGGCGTGAAAACCTGCGGAACGCCGGGTTTAAGGACTTTCGCGTGGAGTGCGAGATCGACGTTCGTCCCAACCTGCCCGTCTTCTGATGGCCGAGTTGCTCGACATCATCCGTCTCGAGGAGATCGTGGAGATCGGGATTTTGATCGTCCTGCTCGCCTTCATCGGCGGGCAGTTCACCAAGCCCACGTCGCAGGAATTCGACAAGGCCAAAGCCATCGCCGGAGCGACGTTGAGGCTCTACGCGGGCGCCGGGATATTCGCCTGGGGAACGCATTCCATCAGCGACGTGATCGTGATCCTGCTCCGCGCATCCTTGGCCGCGGGCGTCATGCACGGCTTGGCGCTGGTGCTCCTAACGCCGGCCTCCATCGTCTGGAAACGCTTGAAGCGCAAGCCCTCGCTCCGAGCGCCGCAGCCGAGACCGGCGCCCCCGCCTTCGCCGCCTCCGCGCGTGAAAAGCGAGGACGAACTCCAACGTGAGTTGGAAGAGGCCGAACGGCGACGAAAGGAGCGGGAAGCGAAAGTGAACGATGCGAAAGACGAAGTGATCCGCTTCTATGACGAGCACCCGGAGATTCACGACGACTATCCGCCCGCCTTGTTCCGCACCCAGATCACGGCCCGCTTCGGCGAGGCCACGCCGGAACAGGCGCTCGCGGCCGCCCAGGACATGATTTCCTCCATGATGTCGCTCATCACGCAGGCCCGCGAGCGACGGCGAGCCGAGGAGGAAACGGATCGTCAGCGGCAGCGGGAGGCGGAAGCGGAAGAAAAGAAGCGCCAGGAGCTCGAGGAGCGACGCAACTCCATTGAGCGCATTACGGATTGGTATGAGTCCGAGAAGGCGGCTCTCGAAGAGCGGCTCCCCGATACGCTCGACCGGCGCAACCTGCTCGACGCGTTGTTTGACCGTTACGACCAGTTACTCAAAGAGGCCCTCCGGGAGATGAGACCATGATTCTATTTCTCTGCTCGTTCGCCGTCATCGCCGCCGTGTTCCTCGGCTACAACGACGAAGACGGCTCCCCCTTTCACGTGCCGTTCGAGGCGTTTCGCACCCACTTCCACTTCATCGGCGGCACCGGCAAAGGCAAAACGACCGCCATCGAGGCAATCTTGCACCAATTGTTCCGGGCGCGGGAGCGAGCGGCCCATTTCATCCTGGACCGGATGGGATCGTTTTCGTTTTCGCTCCTCCTCTGGCTCGCGTCGGACTACTGCCCTCCGCAGATTCGCGAGCGGGTGGTGTACGTGGACGCGTCGCGCGAGGACGTGGTGCTCCCGTTCAATCCGCTTCAGTACACGACGCCCGCCCACGGCTATTTCAAGGTCGGCCGCGCGTGCGAATGCATCCTCCGCGCCTGGGCGAGCCAGAACATGGAGGAGATGCCGCGGCTGGCGCGGTGGACGTTCAACGCCATGTGGGCGGCCGCCCAGCTCGGCCTCACGGTGGCCGACTGCGCCCACCTCCTCATGCCCGGCAGTCCCTATCACCAGGCGATCTTGAATCGCCTCCCGCCGCTCCTGATGGCCGAGTGGGCAGAGATCCAGAACGCCCGCGGGGCGGAGGCCTCGCGGATTTTGGAGTCGAGCCGCAACCGCCTGAAGCCCTACATCGAGAATCCCATTCTCCGCGCGACGTTCGGCTCCACCGTGAGTCGCCTGGACGTGTTGCGATTCATGCGCGAGGGCAACATCGTGCTCGTGAACCTGGCGCCCCAGAACCGCCTGTCTCCCCAGGTCGCCGACGCCATGGGCGGGATGATCTTGAACGAGGTCCTGGCCACCGCCCGTTCGCTTCCGCTGGGCGTGCGATATCCCACATATCTGTGGCTCGATGAGTTCCAGCGTTTCGTCGGCCCGGACATCGAGGAAGCCATTCCTGAGGTCCGGCAGCTGGGCCTCCGCCTCTGCGTTTCGCATCAGTCCTTCTCCCAGCTCGTGCGGGGCAATAGCGACCTGTCTTCCATCATCTGGCAGATGCAAAGCCGCATGATCCTGGGCGTGCAGGGCGAAGACGCCGACATTCTGGCCCACGAAGTCGCGGCCCTGAAATACGACCCCGAAAAGATCAAGGATGAAGTCTTCACCCGCCGGCAACTCCTGAAAGACCACGAGATCATCCACATGACGACGTGGTCGCAGTCGGAGTCGGCCGCGGAAAATTGGTCGAAGAACTACGGCACGACGTGGAGCTCCAGCGACGGAAAAACGAGCACCCGCGGAACGAGCCATCAGGACTCGCAAAGCCACGGCGCGTCATGGCGGATCGGCGACCTGCAAAACCGCCGCTACAGCGACAGCCGAGGCTCCAGCGCCAGTCGCAGCACAAGCGAATCATCGACGCGGACGAGCGGCCATGGCGGAAGCGAAGGAGCCAGCGAAGGCGGGAGCCGGTCGCAGACGACTGGCTACAGCATCAGTGAATCGCTCCTGCCGATCTACGAAGAGTTCTTGGAGCTTTCCCGCAGAGCGTACTACACCTTCGAGGAGCAGCGGGCGTTATGGGCGCAGCAAATTCGCCTCCTGAAAACAGGACAAGCCCTCGTGCGGCTCGTGAACGATCCGAAGATCTATCGCGTGAACGTGGAGCGGCATGCGCCCGGCTACTTGGCGTGGCCCGTCGAGACGATCCTCGTGCGCCGTCCGGAAGCCATCGAGGCCGTCCACCGATTCGTCGAGCAGAACTTCGCCTCCGAATTGTTCGTCTCGCCGCATCGGATCGAGCGGGAGACCGAGGAGCGGCTTCAATGGATCCTGAATCCTGCGATCGTCATCCCCGCCTTGCCCGCGCCGCACGTCGCTCTCGACATCCCGCCGGCCCGCATTGAGGAGAATCCGCTCGCATGACCTGGACCCCGCGCGACGAGCTGTTTTTGCGGACCGCGAGGAGATACAAGTTCCTCCTCGCGTCGCAGTACCGTCGTTGGCTTGTTCCCCACGACAAGGACGGTTCGATCACGCGCCAAGAGCTGCGGAAGCTGGAGGCCGCGAGGCTGCTGCGGCGGTTGCGGACGGAAGTCGCCGGCCCCCTCTCCACGACCGCTCCGACGTGGGTCATCACCGAGGCGGGGGCCTGCCTCTTGGCCGCCAAGACGGGAGACGCGTCGCTGTTGCTCGACGCGGTCCCCAACACGAACGACTGGCAGAACAACGGCCACAAGGTCGCGCTGTCCGAGTTGGTTCACACGATCGACGCAGCCTTCGCCGCGCAGGATTACGCCGCGCTGGGGCCGCTGTATTTCGAGTACGACATCATCAACCCGGAGGCGAAGGAGCCGGAGCGCCGATACCGGCTATTCACGACCGAGGAGATCGGCGGCCGGAGAATCGTGTGCGCGCCGGACGCCGCCTTTGAAGTCATCGTGGGCAAGCACCGCCGCGCGTACTACGTGGAGCTGGAGCGCGGGTCCGATACGCCCAAGCGCGTCGCTGCGAAGAAGGCGCCGGGCTACGGCATCCTGCAGCGGCATTTCCAAAAGCACTTCCCCGAGGCTCAGCACTGGCGCGTCGTGTTCGTTTGGCCCAACGCCGGACTTCGGGACGCGGCGCGGCAGGCGGTGAAACCCGCCCTCGCCGAGAACTGGCTCTTCGTGGCGCTGCCCGACATTACCGATCACTTCCTTCACGAACCCGTCCTGTACGACCTGGCCGGCCCGCGACCGTTCATCAAGCCGCCGGTCAATCCGGTCGCCGCTCCTGCGCCGTACAAGAAGGCGGAGTGACGGGAGGAGACGCTGACAATGACGCAAGTCCTTACCAATCACGACAGTTCGCACGGGCGCCGGGGCTGGCTCGGCTCCCCTCGCCCAGCCCCGGCTCTTTTGTGTTCCCGGCCGGGTGGAGCTCGCTTCGCTCGTTCCCACCCGATGGCGGGTCGATCCGCTCCTCGTTCCAGCCCAAAAGAGCCGGGACTGACGCCCGGCGCCCCCGCTGACGCGGGCCGCTGCGCGGCGGTGCGAACTGTCGAACCGTTGGCCATCACCATCGCCTGCGACGGCTCAGGGACGTCAATCGCGATGTTTGGCGCGTCTGCGGACGCTTTATCTTTTCCACCCCAACCTGTATGTCGAAGTCTTTCACGTTCAACGTCGGCGCCCGGTCCCGGCGCCTCTCGGTCGTCACCGACGAGTACGTCTACGGCAAGAATCTCGCCGTGCTGCTCGTGGATGAATCCGCGAGCGAGATTTACACCACCGTGTCGATCAACGTGCCCGGCGTGCGACTCCCAAAAGATGAATTCATCTTCAAGACGTACTCCGAGAACACCGGGCTTTTGGGCGCCATGTTGGCCGCAGGGATCATCGAGACGACCGGACGGTCCATCCCCATCGGCTGCGACGAGCCGCAGCCCGTTTGCCGCCTGGTCGCACGATAACCGGAAAGAAACGACGAGCGGGGCGTCGCCCCTGAAGACGCCCCCGGTTTCCGCTTTCTCGCGAGCGGCAGTTTTCCACCAGCCTCGCGAACGTTTTCCGATCGAAGCAACCGCGAGCGCCGCGCCGCTGCCGAGCGGCTTTCGGCTCTTTGATGCACGCTGTTTTCCCGTTGGCCATCACCATCGCCTGCGACGGCTCAGGGACGTCAATCGCGATGCCTGGCGCGCCCCGCGCGGGCGCTTTATTTCGTTCCCCTTTTCACGGATGACCAACAAGGGCTACACCATCATGCACACCGTCATTCACGCCAACGTCATCGGGGCGGTTCTCGCGCCGAAAGGCATGGAGAACCTGCCCAAGGAGAAGCGCGCGTTCGAGTGGCGAGTGCTGGTGCGACCCCTCATCGAGGAGGTCGCGGAACATGAAGAGTTTCCGGTCAACGACGTCAAGCGCGTCGTGAAGGAATTGGGCGCGTACTGCATCGACGCGGGACTCGCCTTCAAGATCGAACGGTAGCAGAGATGCGCGGGCCGTCGCCCCTGAAGGCGGCCCCGAATGATTCCTCTCTCGCGAGCGGCAGATTTCCACCGATCTCGCGAACTTTATCCCAAGGACCGACGCCATGAAACTGAGTGATGAATATCGCCGCGAACGAAAGGCGTGGTACGACCGCTTGCGGAAAGAGCCGCCCGACGGCGAGCAGCTCAAGAGCCTCTTGACCGCCGAGGCGGAGCGGATGGGGCTCACGCTGGAACAACTGTTTAATC
>CAZNDQ010000257.1:0-6243 GCA_964571825.1 uncultured Planctomycetales bacterium
CGCGACGAAGAAGTGGCCAGTGACCAGTGGCCGGTGGCCAGTGGAGGAGTCGCGGGGTACCGCGACGGAAGAATTGCGGATTGCGGAATGCGGAATGATTCGATGTCGGGTGTGGGATGTGCGATGTGGGATGTA
This sequence comes from uncultured Planctomycetales bacterium, assembly GCA_964571825.1. Taxonomy (GTDB): domain Bacteria; phylum Planctomycetota; class Phycisphaerae; order UBA1845; genus CAZNDQ01. The sequence goes on from CAZNDQ010000257.1 coordinate 136, forward strand.
TTGGCGTGCTGGACGGGCAGTGTGATTCGAGATGCTTCGCTGCGCTCAGCATGACAACTCGATGTGGGATGTGAGATGTAGAAGAATTGCGGATTGCGGACCCCCGACACGCGACGGATGCTCCGCATCCAAGAGCGGCTGCGCCGCATCGCGCGTCGAGGGCAGGTTGCGGAATACAGGCGAACGAAATGCACTCAGCGTGCTGGACGAACAGTGCGATTAGAGATCCTTCGCTGCGCTCAGGATGACGGCTTCGCGCGGTGAGGCGGAGTTTGCAACGGGTTGACGGGAGATATGAAGCGATGAGGAACGTGTGGGCGGTGACGCAGCGGGAGCTGGCGGCGTGTTTTTATTCGCCGATCGCGTACGTGATGGGGTTCCTGTTTCTGCTGGCGACGGGGTTGTACTTCATCCTCGTGACGCTCAAGCCGGGGGCGGAGGCGTCGCTGCGGCCGTTGTTCGAGACGATGGCGGTGGTGCTGGTGTTCGCCATGCCGCTGCTGACGATGCGGACGCTGGCGGAGGAGCTGGGGACGGGGACGATCGAGACGCTGATGACGGCGCCGGTGACGGAGACGCAGGTGATCCTGGGGAAGTTCCTCGGGGTGATGGCGTTCTACGCGGCGGTGCTGGGGGCGACGGGGATTTACCTGGTGATCATCGCGCAGCACAGCCAGCCGGAGGCGGGGCTGGTGATCTTCGGCTACATCGGGATGCTGCTGCTGGGCGGGCTGTACGTGTCGGTGGGGTTGTTCACGAGCAGTTGCACGCGGCATCAGTTGCTGGCGGCGGTGCTGGCGGCGGCGGTGCTGGCGTTCATCACAATTCTGACGGACCAGCTCGGGCCGCTGCTGCCGGACATCTGGCGGAAGGTTCTGGCGGGGTTCAACGCGCTGGGCTACTTCGAGGATTTCAGCAAGGGGATCTTTGATACGGGTTCGCTGACGTACTTCGTGGCGGCGACGGTGTTCTTTCTGTTTCTGGCGACGAAGGTGCTGGAGTCACAGCGATGGCGGTAGGCGAGACGCGGAAGGGAACGACGGCGGCGGCGAGCGGCGCGCGGCGGTTCGTAGTCGGCACGAACGTGCTGGTGACGGTGGGACTGGCGCTGGCGGTGGCGGCGTTTGCGACGTGGTACGCGAACCGGCACTCGTTCCGGCGGGACCTGTCGCGGCTGGGCGCATATGCGCTGTCGTCGCGGGCGGAGAAGGTGCTGGCGAAGCTGACGCAGCCGGTGGAGCTGACGGCGATCTACACGTCGGACGATCCGGAGAAGGACAGGGCGAAGTACCGGCCGCGGGTGCTGGACCTGTTCGCGGAGATGCAGCGGCAGTCGCCGCTGGTGAAGACGGCGGTGTTGGAGTCGGACGGGCAGAAGCGGGCGCTGGAGCAGCGGATCAGCGAGAAGTTCGGCAGCCAGGCGCAGGAGTACGTGGAGGCGCTGAACAAGGCGCGGATGCTGGATGATGAGTTGTCGGCGGTGCTGGAGCAGGAGGCGGCGGCGCTGACGCAGTTGCGGGATGCGCAGGCGTGGATCGCGCGGGCGCCGTCATTCACGAACATCATTGAGAACCTGAACTCGGCCGCACGCGAGCTGAAGTCGACGCGCGAGAAGGTGGAGGAACTGACGGGCGGCAAGACGCTGCCGGACTACGGGAAGGCGCGGGAGACGCGGGACAAGACGTTCAACGAAATCCGTGAGATTCTCGAAGAATGCAAGCGGTGGCAGGAGGAGAACGCGCGGATGGTGGGGGACCTGGGCGGGGGAAGGTCGGGTTTGATCGGTGAGCTGCCGCAGCGGCTGGGGCAACTGCCGGAGATCATGAAGTCGCTGGAGGGGGCGGCCGGAGCGGTCGGGGCGCCGATGCCGGACGATCCGATGGCGAGCGTGCGGGCGTTCGGCGAGGCGGCGGAGCGCTTGCAGGAGTGGCTGGAGGTGCAGATCGCGGACCTGACGAAGCTGTCGGAGCAGTATCCGACGATCGTGGAGCATCCGCTGTGGTCGGTGAAGGTGGGGCTGCTGGGGGCGCTTGGGGCGCGGATCGAGCTTCCGATGATCCTGGGGGACGTGCGGGAGCAGATCGCGGGGCTGCTGCCGCAGATCGAGCAGATTTCGCAGCGGGAGATCACGGCGAACCAGGCGCGGGCGGTGCTGGAGAAGATCCGCAACCTGACGCGGGACCTGTCGGGGACGATCCAGGGGGCGGGCTTGCAGCTCAAGGACCTGCCGGGCGACTTTGCGAACATCGACGAGGCGAGCCGGCAATTCGTGGCACGGACGAACGCGCCGTACGGGGGACTGGTGGAGAAGCTGAACGAGATGGAGAAGGCGTTCGACGCGCTGCCGCCGCTGGAGCTGGGGGACCTGGGGCAGAAGCTGCGTCAGGACAACGCGATCGTGGTGGAGAGCGGCGGGACGGTGCGGGTGATCACGTTTGACGACGTGTGGCCGGTGGAGATGGAGGACCTGCAGATCCCGGGACGGCAGACGGAGTTGCGGCGGGTGTTCAACGGGGACGCGGCGGTGTCGACGGCGCTGCTGGGTCTGGCGCAGGAGCGGCCGGTGGCGCGGGTGATCTTTGCGATTTTCGAGCCGGAGGTGCCGCAGGAGATGCGGCGGTTCATCCGGCAGCCGCAGGGGGCGACGCCGATCGCATTCTACGAGCGGCTGAAGGAGCGGCTGGAGAACGCGAACTGCATTTATCAGCAGTGGAACCTGGCGTACGAGGAGGCGCCTCCGGCGGCGGAGAAGCCGGAGCAGGCGGAGGTGCCGGTGGTGTACTTTGTGCTGCCGCCGATCGTGTATCAGGTGCCGCCGATGGGCGGGCAGTCGCCGATTCCGGAGTTCGACGAGGAAAAGAAGCAGCGGCTGGCGAAGGCGATCGGGGACAACGGGCGGGCGCTGTTCCTGTGCACGTATTCTCCGCCGCAGGGGATGATGATGGGGATGTTCGGGGGCGGGCCGGTGAGCCAGCCGCGGTATCCGTATCAGGAATACCTGGAAAAGACTTGGGGTGTGGCGCCGCGGACGACGCACCGGGTGATGCTGGGGGTTCCGCACGAGCGGGAGCCGGGTCTGTTCGGCGTCTCGCAGCAGTCGTACGCGTGGATGTCGATCAACAACTTCAGCACGCATCCGATCGGCCGGCCGATGCGGTACCGGAACCTGCCGATGTTCAACGTGGTGCCGGTACAGCACGCGGAAGAGGTGCCGGAGGGCGTGAAGCTGGCGGACGTGCTGAGCGTGCCGCCGCTGGACGAGTTCTGGGCGTGCCAGAACATCGAGGACATCGTGCGGGCGATCCTGACGCCGGAAACGAACGGGTTTGTGCGCAAGGACACGGACCCTTCGGACGGGTTCCTCGACATCCCGTCGCCGTTTCCGACGATCGTGACGGCGGAGAACGCGGCGGGCGGGCGCGTGGTGGTGAGCGGGAACGCGGAGACGGTGTGGGACTATTACCTGAATCAGCCGATTCCGCGGTCGGACAAGAAGGGGCGGTTGTTTTTCGAGCCGGCGCCGATCGCCAACGCGGACCTGATGGTGAACGCGGTGTACTGGCTGGCGGGAGCAGAGGAGCTGATCGGCGCTGGGCCGGTGGTGACGCCGGCGATCGGGCCGATGTCGTCGGAACAGCGGCAGCATTTGAGCCTGCTGGTGGTAGGGTGGGCGGCGATGGCGCTGGTGGCGGGGGGAGTGGTCTGGTTCGTCCGGCGCAAGTAGGCGGGGATGCCTCGCTACGCTCGGCATCGAAGTAGTGACCAGTGACCAGTGACCAGTGGCCAGTTGTGGAGTCGCGGAGTACCGCGACGGACCGCGACGGAAAGAATGCGGAATGCGGAATGCGGAATGAAGGAGGCGCTGGTCGACTTGGGTAGGCCGATGCATGGCGGCGCGGCGGACGTTGATTGGTGATCGCACTGCTTGAAGCAGTGGCACACGGTCCGGACAGCTACGTCGGCGAAAGATAAGGGCATTGACCCGACGAAAGTCGGTTGGCGAGTGCCGCGTGGCAGTCGTGCGGTCAAGGGGAAAGCTGGCGCGGAGTGATGCGGCGGAGGTGTGTTGGCGGTCGCACTGCTTGAAGCAGTGGCACACGATGCGGACGGCTACGTCGGCGAAGGCCAAGGGCCTTGACCCGACGGAGGTCGGGAGGCGAACGTGGCATGGCGGCCGCGCGGCGTGGTGATGCTCGAAGATCGCGGGTCGATGACCCGCCCTACGACTGAGAGTCCGTAGACACATGCCCGCGCGTCGATTCGCCCGCGGTGAATCAACGACTTGGGCATGCCACCCAGGATTTGCGGCGAACGTGTAATCGGAGGCGAGGTCGGCAAGAACGATGAATGCGAAGACGACGGTGATACTGGCGGTGGTGGTGATCGTGGCGGGCGTGCTGCTGGTGGTTGAGGCGCCGTGGAAGGACGTGGAGCGGGAGCGCGAGCGGGCGTCGGCGGCGCGGGAGGCGCTGCAGCCCAAGGCGCTGTTCGAGCCGGCGATCCAATTCGACGACGTGGTGCGCTGCGAGATCACGGTGCCGGGCGAGGCGAAGACAGCGCTGGTGCGCGAGGGGACGAACTGGAAGGTAAGCGAGCCGATCGAGGCGCCGGCGGAAGCGGGCACGGTGTCGGCGCTGGTGCGGGGAGCGCTGAACATTCGTTACGCGGAGAAGTTTGAGGCGAAGGCGAAGGATGCGCCGTCGCGCGCGGAGGCGGGGCTGGAGAAACCGGCGGCGACGGTGAAGCTGGAACTGGCAGACGGGACGGCCCGAACGGTGTACGTCGGCGGGCGTCCACCGCTGAGCAGCGACACGTACGTGGCCGTCGAGGGGGACGAGGCGATCTATCAGGTGGCGTCGGATCTGCACCCGACGTTCGTCAAGAAGCTGGCGGACGTGCGGTCGAAGACGCTGTTCAGCTACCCGACGGGGAGCGAAGTGAAGCTGGCGGTGGCGGGGACGGACGGGTACGAGATGACGCGCAGCGGGGGCGAGTGGGTGCTGACGCAGCCGGTGAGCGCGGAGACGGACAAGAGTCTGGCGACGCGGCTGGTGAATACGCTGCGGGCGCTGCGGGTGGTGGACTTTGTCGACGACAAAGATGACCGGCTGTCAGCCTATGGGCTGGACGTGCCGACGCTGGCGATCGAGGTGACGATCGAGAAGAAGGAAGCGGGAGCGAAGCCGGCGGCGGAGACGGAATCGGAGATCGTCGATCCGAGCGAGCCGGAGCCAGTGTTCGAGACGCACAAGCTGCTGGTCGGGGGCAAGGCGGGAGCGAACCGATACGCGAAGCTGGCGGACCGGCCGTGGATCGTGACGCTGCCGCAGACGTCGGTGGATTCGCTGACGGTGCCGCTGCGGCGGCTGCGGAGCCGGAAGCTGCTGCGGTTCGAGAAGACCGCGGTGCTGCGGATCGAGTTCGGGGGGTACGGGCTGCGGGAGACGATCGAGAAAGAGGGCGAGGGGTGGAAGCTGTCGTCGGGGCGTCCGGCCGAGCCGATCGCGGTGGACGGACTGCTGCAGGCGCTGCGGGATTTGGAGGCGACGGAGTTCGCGGACCGGCCGCCGCTGATGGAGACGGCACTGGATGCCCCGCGGGCGACAGTACGGCTGACGCTGGCGGACACGGCGGCCGCGCCGCAGACGCTGTACGTCGGCGGGCCGACGCCGAGCGGGAAAATGGTGTATGCGCGGCGCGGGGATGATCCGTCGGTGGCGGTGCTGCGGGCGGAGTCGGTGGAGGCGCTGATGTTCCCGCCGGTGGCGTATCACGACCGGCAGGTGCTGCGGTTCGACCGGAACAAGGTGCAGCGGCTTCAGGTGGTGCGCGGGGACGTGGAGTTCGACGCGATGCCGGCGGGGGCGGGCTGGTCGCTGACGATGCCGGTGGCGTCGCCGGCGGACGAGGATGCGATCAGCAACGTGCTGGCGGACCTGAACAATCTGCGGGCGGCGTGGGTGGTGGCGGATGATTCAGGGGTGACGTACGGGCTGAGCGAGCCGGAGATCCGGGTGCGCGTGACGGTGGCGGGCGAGCCGGAGGGGGCGGCGGCGACGGAGGAGGGTGTGGAGGAGGCGGCGGCGGGGCCGCCGGCGCCGGCGAGCC
>CAZNDQ010000258.1:0-6242 GCA_964571825.1 uncultured Planctomycetales bacterium
CGACGAACCGCCGGCTGTCCTGCCGCCCGTCCAGGTCCCACACCACCATCGGAATGTCGTCAATCGTCACGTCGATCGCGTAGCCGAAAATCGTCAATTGCAGCGCCGGCACGACAAACGCGAAGATCACCGTCGCCCGGTCGCGCCGGATGTGCGCAAACTCCTTCAGCAGAACGGCGAGGAAGCCCTTCATGCGGCCGCCCCCGCCGCCCGCGCCCGCGTCAACAGCACGAACACGTCCTCCAACGTCGGCGCGATCGACCGCACCTGCGCCGCCGCGTCCGCCGGCGCCAGTTGCCCGCGCAGCAGCTCCGGCGTCATCGCCGCATCAACGAGCACGTGCACCGTGTTGCCCACGAGTGTCGCGTCGCGCATCCCCGCCACGCCCCGCGCCCGCGCCAGCGCCCCCGCCAGGTCCGCGCACGCCAGCTCATACCGCACCGTCCCCGCCGGCGTCACCTCCGGCAGCGCCTTCAGCTCCTCCGGCGCGCCCAGCGCGATCAACCGGGCAAAGTACAGATACGCCAGGTGCGTGCAGCGCTCCGCCTCATCCATGTAGTGCGTCGTGACGAACATCGTCACCCCGCGATGCGACAGCGCGAACAGCAGGTCCCACAGGTCGCGCCGCGCCACCGGGTCGATCCCCGCCGTCGGCTCATCAAGAAACAGCACCTCCGGCTCGTGGATCAGCGCACAGGCCAGCGCCAGCCGTTGCTTCCACCCGCCCGAGAGCTGGCCCGCCGGCCGGTCGAGAAACGCGCCGACCCCCGTCAGCTCCATCACGGCCCGCTCGCGCTCACGCTGTCGCGCCGCGCCCAGCCCGTAGATGCGCCCGTAGAACCGCAGGTTCTCGATCACGCTCAGATCGCCGTACAGACTGAACTTCTGCGACATGTACCCGATGCGCCGCTTCACCCCCTCCGGGTCGCGCACCACGTTGATCCCCAGCACCGACGCCTCGCCCGCGCTCGGCCGCAGCACCCCGCACAAGATGCGGATCAGCGTCGACTTGCCCGAACCGTTCGGCCCCAGCAGCCCGAAGATGCTCGCCCGCGACACCGTCAGGCTAACCTCGCGCAGCGCATCAAACTCCCCGAATCGCCGCGACACGCTGCGCGCCTCGATCGCCGCTGCGCTCATCGCCCGCCCGCCTCGTCGAACAGCACGTCCGCCGACATCCCCGGACGCAGACGCCGCACCGCGTCCTCCACCGTCACCTTGATGCGAAACACCTGCTTGCTCCGCTCTTCCGGCGTCTGCACATTGCGCGGCGTGAACTCCGCCTGCGTCGCCACGTACGTTACGCGCCCGCCAAATCGCTCCTGGCCGAACCCGTCCACCCGCACCGGCACCGCCATCCCCGGCCGCACCTGCCCCAGACGCATCTCCGGCACGTACGCCCGCACCCACAGCCGTGTGCGGTCCAGCAGCGCCACGGCCGGTGCGTTCGCCGACACCAGATCGCCCGGACGAAGCTCAAACACCTCCACCGTGCAGTCGCACGGCGCCACCACCTCCATCTCCGCCAGCCGCGTCCGGATCGCCTGCGCCTTTTCCAGAGCCGCCCCCTCCCCCTCCCCTGCCCGCGCCACGTCCTCCTTGCTCTAGACCGCCCCCGCCAGACGCAGCGCCTGCTCCGCCTCCGCCAGATTCGCCCGCGCCTCGGCAATCTCCTCCGCCCGAGTCCCCTCCTCCAGGAGCGCGAGCTGTTGCGCCGCCGCCTGCGCTCGCGCCTCGGCCGTCTTTCGCGCCCGCTCCGCCATGTTCCATTCCGTGTCGCCCGCCTGCTTCGCCTCCCGCAAACCGGCGACACGCTGGTGCTCCCGCTGCGCCCACTCCAGCTCCGCCCGCGCCTCCGCCAGGTTCTGCCGCGCCACTTCGATCTCCTGCGCCCGCGGCCCGGCCACCAGCTTCTCCAGTAGCGCCGCAAAGCGGTCCCGTCGCGCCCGCGCCTGCTCGATCTCCTCCACGCGAAACCCCGCCGCCAGCCGCTCGTGCTCCGCCTGCGCCGCCGCCAGCTCCCCCTTTGCCCGCGCCAGTTGTTCGTGCAGATCAAACGGATCGAGCCGGAACAGCACCTGCCCCGGCTTGACGACGTCACCCTCCTCGACCAGCACCTCCGCCACGCGCCCGCCCACGCGCGACCCCACCCGCACCTCGTCCGCCTCGATGAAGCCCGAAACCGTGAACGGCTGCCGGCGCTGCTGCGTCCACACCAGCCACGCGAGAATCGCCAGCGACGCGATCACAAACACCACGACAATCCGGCGCATGGCGCTGCAGCTCCCGGAGGAATACGGTTGCTCCGCTGACCGGGCGCGATGATACTGCAAAGCCGACGGCGCCGCATAAGGCAACGGCGATGCACGCGCCCCGGCGAAGACGCCGACGAGGTGCGCCGGCGGATCAGCGGCATCGATCCGCCGCTGCCCGCGACGACAACATCAGCAGAGGTGTACTTGTGCGACCCCTTCCGCCCTTCCAGTTGCTGGTGATGCTGACCGCAGCCCTCGTCGCGCTCGCCGCGCCCGGCTGCATGGTCCCCCTCCCCGCCCGCCTTCCCGCGCCGACCCGCCTCGTCACCGAGCCCGCCACTGGCGGCCAATACTACCTCTACGTCCCCTCCTCCTATCGCGCCGACCGCGCCTATCCCCTCGTCGTCACCTGCCACGGCACCCCACCCTGGGACACCGCCAAGTTCCAGATCGACGAGTGGTCGCCCGTCGCCGAGACCAAAGAGTTCATCGTCATCGCCCCCGAACTCGTCGGCACGCGCGGCGACATCCTCCCCCCGGCCGACGAACAGCTCGAACGCCAGCGAAAAGACGAAGCGCTGATTCTCGCCGCCGTCCAGCATGTCCGCGCCGCCCACAACGTCGCCCTCGACCAGGTCTTCATCACCGGCTGGTCTGCCGGCAGCTTCGCCGTCATGCACACCGGCCTTAAGCACCCCGAAATCTTCCGCGCCGTCGCCATCCGCCAGGGAAACTTCGACCTCTCCTACGTCGCCCCGCTGAGGCCCTACCTCGACCCCTACCAGCCCATCCACGTCCTCTACGGATCGCTCGACGTCATCGTCGCCGGACAGGTCGAGCCGATGCTCGACTGGCTCCGCGAAAACCACATGTTCGTCCACGAAGAGGAAGTCTACGGCGCCCACCAGCGCCACCCCGACAAGGTCTACGAGTTCTTCCGCCGCTGCGTCCGCAACTACGCCTGGCTCCGCATCGAGGCCTTCGAGCACACCGGCGACGACCCCCTCTCCGTCCGCCTCCGCCTCGTCGGCTCCCCCGCCCCCAACAAGTTCAAGTGGGACTTCGGCGACAAGCAGACCTCCACCGAAGCCTCCCCCTACCACGTCTACGCCGCGCCCGGAACCTACCAGGTCCGCGTCGTCGCCCGCATCGGCCGCAAGACCACCGAACGCCGCATGGTGCAGATCGAAGTCCCCCGCCGCGGCCTGCCTACACCCGCGCCGATCCAGCCGCTGGTCTCACGGCCGAACTGACGGGCGACCTCACGCCGCTGCAACGCGCGGCCGGAAAAACAGCAGCATCATCGGCAGCAGCAGCAGATCACACGCCAGCGCCCCGATCATTGCCACCCCGATCAGCCCCCCGAAATACGCCGTCGGCAGAAACTCCGAGAACATCAGCACCCAGAATCCCCCTACCACGATCACCTGCGTGAACACGCACGCCCGCCCCACCGTCGCGTGCGTGATCTCCACCGCCTCCTCCGGCGTCCGCCCGCCGCGCACCTCCCGCCGATACCGCCACGCATAGTGCACCGCGCTGTCGACCGCGATCCCGATCGCCACCGACAGAATCATCGCCGTCGCCATGTTCACCGGAATGCCGAACCAACCCATCACCCCCACGCAGAACGCCAGCGGCAGCAGGTTTGGCACCATGCAGATCGTCGCCAGCGCCAGCGAGCGGATCGACGCCCAGATCAGCGCCAGCACCAGCACCGCCGCCGCTCCGAAGCACACGTTCTGGTCCCGCAGCAGCCCCGCAATCAGCACCGCATAAAACGGATAGATCCCCGTCACCTCGACGCGGTACCCCTCGCCGAACCGCCCCCGCGCCCGCTCGGCGATCTCCTCAGCCATCCGCAGCTTCTCCCGCACCTGCAACCCCTCCCGCGCCCGCAGGTTCACCCGCACCGCGCTGCGGTCCGCGCTGACGAAGTTCGCCAGCATGTCCGCCCCGAACAGCCGCTCCAGCAGCGCCAGCCGCGCCGTCAGCCCCAGCGCACTCTCCGGCAGCGGCAGCCCCCCCACCCGGCACAGCTCGGCCAGCGACATCGCCTTGCGCACCGCCGGATACGCCTCGACCACCTCCGCCGAAAACGCCGCCAGCTCCGCCAGCACCGCCGGCGTCACGATGTTTCCGCCCTCCCCGCCGCTCACCACCACCTCCATCGAGCCCACCGGCGCCAGCGACCCCGAGATCAGGTCGTACGCCCGCCGGATCTCGCTGTCCGCCCGGAAGTTCAGCAGGAAGTTGCTCTCGAAGCGGATCCGCCGCGCCCCGATCAGGCACACCACCGTCAGCGCCGCGAACCCCGCCAGCGTCAGCGCCCGGTGCGACTGCGACGTGTGCACCGCGCGCAAGAGCCACGCCCCCACCTCGTCGCGCGCCGCAGCCTGCGCTCGCCGCCGGACCCGATCCAGCAGCGGCACGCAGCACAGCCCCAGCAACCACCCGATCATCACCCCCACCGCCATCAGCAGCGCGAAGCTGCGGAACGGCAGCAGCGTCGCCAGCCCGATCGACCCGAACCCCGCCGCCGTCGTCGCGCACGCCGCAAACGTCGGCCCGATCATCCGTCGCATCGTCTCCAGCGACCCCGCGCGCCCGTCCGCCCCCCGCGCCTCCTCGTGCGCCACCATGATGTGCACCAGGTTCGCCACCGCCAGAATCGACGTGAGGATGACGACAATTTGTGCAATCAGCGACATCGTCATGTGCAGCGCAATCGACAGGCCGAGCGTGCACAACACGGCAACGGCGGCGACGGCCGCCGGCAGCACCACCGGCCGCCACCGCCGAAACACCACGAACAGCGTCCCGCTGATCAGCGCAACGATCACCCCCGTGAACAGCCGCAGATCGCGGTGCAGGTGGTCGATCATGTCCACCGTTGTCACGGCCGGCCCCGCCACCACCAGCTGCACGGCCGAATGCGCGCGCGCCGCCCGCTCCACCAGCGCCCGGATCGAATCGGCCAGCGTCTTGCGCTGCCGCCCGCTGGCGTGCTCGCCCGCCACCTGAATCAGGATCGCCGCCGTACGCCCGTCCCGGCTCAGCAGGTTGTCCGCCACCAGCGGCTCGCGCACCAGCGCCTCGCGGATCGCCGCCCCGCGCGCCGGCTCCGCCAGCACCGACTCGTACACCGACCGCGCGTCGAACAACTGCCGCGCCAGCGCCAGCGGGCCATCCTGACCCGCGCTCAGATCGGGCAGCTCGCTCACCGCTGAGACCCGCTGCACGCCCGACAGCGCGCGGCTCTCCTCCACCAGCTCGTGCATCATCGCCAGCACGGCCGGGGCGAAGATGTCCTCCGCCTGCACCGCGATCACCGCGATCTCATTGCTGACAAACTGCCGCATGAACGCGAGGTAGCGGTCGTACTCCGGATCGTCGGAGGCGACGAACGCCTCGATCGAGTACTCGTCGCGCATCCCCGGCCGCACCAGCGCCGCCACCGACGCCAGCGCCAGCAGCGCGAACACCCCGAGAATCCGCCGATGATGCCGCAGCAGCCATCCCGACATGCCGCGCAGCGTAGCGGTGGGATACAGCCGTGCAAACGTGACCGTGAGGTTGACGGGAGGAACTTGACGAGCGTCAGGGCGATTCCGGCGTGCGGATCGGCTCGGTCGTCTTGGTCGCGCTGGCTCCCGCCGGATGACCGCACTCCGGGCAGCGCACGCCGGCCAGCGAATAGCCGCATTGTCGGCAGTGCATCGCGCCGGCTCGGTAACTGGACGCGGCGACCTCGAGCACCGTCCACGCGGCCAGAAGCCCCAGTGCCAGCACGATGCTGCAGATCAGTTGAGTCTCTTGGTAGTACCCGACAAAGATCCATCCCTGGTTCAGACCAAACCCCACCGAGTTTAGGTACGCATAGACGATCGACAGGGCCGCCGCCGCAAGAAACAAATGCCGAAACCGCATCGAGTTCTCCCGCGCGGGATGGGAGGGAAACGGCGTGCAGCGGATACCCGGATCGAG
>CAZNDQ010000259.1:0-2073 GCA_964571825.1 uncultured Planctomycetales bacterium
AGAACTCGGGGTCGATGTCGGCCAGAGGGAGGCAGTGAAAGGCGAGGTCCCAGGCCGCGTACCACGGGTATTCCCACTTGTCGGGCATCGAGATGATGTCGGCATTGTTGAGGTGGAGCCACTCGTGGTTGCGCCCGTGGCGGCGCCGCGCCGGCGGCGGCGGCGGGGGGGTCTTGTCGCCGCGGAGCCACTGCGGCACGTCAAAGTAATAAAACTGCTTGTTCCAGATCAGCCCGGCGCAGGCTTGGCGCTGCACGAGCTGCGCGTCGGGGTCGAGGACCTCGGGGCGGAGCGCGGCGTAGAACTCGTCCGCCTCGCGGCGGCGCGCGTCGAAGACGGCGTCCACGTCGGCGAATGGCGCGCTCAGTTCCGCGGCGGTCAGACGCACGTGAAAACGGACCGACCCGCCGGGCGGTACGGTCCGCGCGTAGTGCAGCGCGGCCTTGGTGCCGACGTTTGCCGGATTGACGGCGTCGGGGTTGCGGTGAATGACGTATTCGTGAACGGCGTCCTTCCAGTAGCCGGGGCCGCTCTCCGCACCGAAGGCGCGGCGCACGTTGGTTTCGTTGTCGCAGAACAGGAAGTCGGCCGGGGCGTCACCGTAGAGGCGGTACGTACCCAGCTCGGCGTGGCGCGCGAGGACGGCGCCGCGTTCGAGTGAAAGTGCGGGCTTGTCTGTCCCGCCGTTCCAGGACCACGTATTGCGGAACCAGAACTGAGGCAGCACCACGATCGGCGCTTCTTCCGGGCCGCGGTTGTGGACGGTGATCCGCATCAGCACGTCGTCGGGCGCCGCTTTGGCATACTCGACGAACACGTCGAAGTAGCGGTCCTCGTCGAAGACGCCGGTGTCGAGGAGTTCGTACTCGGGCGCATCCTTGCCGCGGCGGCGGTTCTCCGCGACGAGGGCGGCGTAGGGGAACTCGCGCTGCGGGTACTTGTAGAGCATCTTCAGATAGGAGTGCGTCGGGGTCGCGTCGAGGTAGTAATACAGCTCCTTGACGTCCTCGCCGTGGTTACCCTCGCCGTTGGTCAGGCCGAAGAGGCGCTCCTTGAGGATGGGGTCGCGCCCGTTCCACAGCGCCACGCCGAGGCAGAGGCGCTGCCGGTCGTCGCTGAATCCGGCGAGGCCGTCTTCGCCCCAGCGGTAGGCGCGGCTGCGCGCCTGGTCGTGCGAGAAGTGATCCCACGCGCTGCCGTCTTCGCTGTAGTCTTCGCGCACGGTGCCCCATTGGCGCTCGCTGAGGTATGGGCCCCATTTTCGCCAGGCCGCTACTCCGAGCCGATCGTCCTCCAGCCGCTTCGCTTCGACGTTCTGCGACATCTGTCTGGTCCTGTAATGGGGATCGAGTATCCGATTGGTTCGCCGTCTTGGATGCGGCTCCACCGGCGCGGTTACGCGCGGACGCGCCCTCCCAGGGCGAGGATACACAAGGCGTCAGGGAAACGTAACGGCGCGGCCATCGACCGCATCGAACCGGGGTGCTCCGCCGCAAACGCCGCGGCCGGGGGTGCAGCAACGGTCGATTCCAGATCGCATAACGATGACACACTGGCCGGAATACCTGATCGAAGGGGCACTGCTCGGCCTGTTCATGGTCTCGGCGTGCATGACCGGCGTTTTGCTGGAGCATCCGGCGTCGCCGGTGCGCCGCCGGCTGCCGCAGGGGTGGGTCCGCCGCGCGCTGGCCGGCCTGGCGATGGGGCTGACGGCCGTGGCGCTGATCTACTCGCCGTGGGGCGCCCGCTCGGGCGCGCACATGAACCCCGCGACGACGCTGACGTTCTTTTTGCGCGGGAAGATCGCGGCGCGCGATGCGTTGTCGTACATCGCGGCCCAGTTTGCCGGCGGGGCCCTCGGCGTGGCGCTGAGCAGCCTCGTGCTGCGCCGCACACTGCGGCATCAGACCGTCAACTTCGTCGTCACCCTTCCCGGACCGCGGGGGCGCAGCGCCGCCTGGCTCGCCGAGCTGGCGATCTCCTTCGGCATGATGCTGACCGTGCTCGTGGCGAGCAATGACGTGCGGTTGGCTCCATACACCGGGTTGTTCGCGGGCGCACTGCTCGTGTTCT
>CAZNDQ010000259.1:2083-6221 GCA_964571825.1 uncultured Planctomycetales bacterium
CTACATCACTTGGGAAGCGCCGCTTTCGGGGATGAGCCTGAATCCGGCGCGGACCTTTGCCTCGGCCGTGGCGGCGCGGCGCTGGGATGCGTTCTGGGTATATCTGACCGCCCCCGTGGTCGGGATGCTGCTCGCCGCGCCAGTGTATTCGGCCCTGCCGGGCGCGCGCCGGGTGTACTGTGCGAAGCTGAACCACGCCGGCGCCCACCGCTGCATCTTCCGCTGCGAACATGGCGAGCTGGACAACCTTCGCGCGGCCGCCGCGCCGCTGACCGACGCCGCGCACTGAAACCTTCGCCCGTGGGCGGCATCCAAGCGACATCCGGCACCGCGCGAAGCGGCGCCGGACCATCGGCTCCTCAGTTCTATGCGGAGAATCGCGTCGTGAACGCCGACTACGACATCATCATCATCGGGACCGGGGCCGGCGGCGGGACGCTGGTGCACGCGCTCGCGCCGTCGGGCAAGCGGATTCTGCTCCTCGAGCGCGGCGGGTTCCTCCCGCGCGAACGCGAAAACTGGGACCCCGTCGCAGTCTTCCGCGACGGTCGCTACCAGGCGCGGGAAAAGTGGTACGACAAATTCGACCAGCCGTTTTCGCCCTACACGCATTACTGGGTGGGCGGCAACACCAAGGTCTACGGCGCAGCATTGCTGCGGATGCGCGAATCCGACTTCGGCGAGGTGTGGCACTACGGCGGCGTCTCGCCGGCATGGCCGATCACCTACCGCGATCTGGAGCCGTATTACACCCGCGCCGAGCAGCTCTACAGCGTGCACGGCCGGCGCGGCGCCGACCCGCACGACCCACCCGCATCGGCGGTCTACCCATTCCCGCCGCTGCCGCACGAGCCGCGGATGCAGGAACTGTTCGACGATCTTACGGCGCTGGGTGCGCGGCCGTTTCCCATTCCGCTCGGCGTACGGCTGAACGACGACGGCCGGCCCCAGTCGCCGGTGCACCTGAGCAACTTTGACGGCTTCCCCGACTTGACGGAGGTGAAAGCCGATGCCCACGTCGTCGCCGTCCAGCCGGCGCTGGCCCGGCCGAACGTCGAGATCGTGACGGACGCATTTGTGGAGCGGTTGCAAACGAGCGCGTCGGGCCGCGAAATCAGCGGCGTCGTCGTCTCGCGCGGCGGTGCCAGCGAGACCTATCGCGCGCACGTCGTGGTCGTCGCCTGCGGCGCCATCAACTCGGCCGCGCTGCTGCTGCGCTCGGCGTCGGACCGGCACCCACACGGACTGGCCAACGGCTCCGGGCTCGTCGGGCGCAACTACATGTGCCACAACAACGGGCTGTTCATCGCCGTGTTCGACCGGCCGAACCCGTCGCAGTTCCAGAAGACCTTCGGACTGACCGACTTCTATCGCGGCGCCGACGACTCGGACCTGCCGCTGGGCACGATCCAACTGATGGGCAAGCTCGATCTCGATTCGCTGCGCGGACTGGCCGTCGAGACGCTGCCGAACAGGTCGCCGGTGGAAATCTCGGCGCACTCGGTCGATTTTTTCCTCACGGCCGAAGACCTGCCCGATGCGGCGAACCGCGTGACGCTCCGCGCCGACGGAGCGATCCAGCTCCATTACACCGAGAACAACGTCGAGGCCTACGAGCGCCTGCGCACAAAGCTTTCGGCGCTGCTCGACCGCGCCGACCGCCGCCGCGGCGGGCGCGGCGGAACCTATCTTCACGCGAAGCTCGGCGTCAGCGGCGTCAGCCATCAAAACGGCACGCTGCGCTTCGGCACCGACCCGCGCTCGTCGGTGCTCGACGTCAACTGCCGCGCGCATGAGCTGGACAACCTGTACGTCGTCGACAGCAGCTTTTTCCCGTCGAGCGGTGCCGTGAACCCGTCATTGACGATCATGGCCAACGCGCTGCGCGTCGGCGAATACCTGCTGGAGCGATTGCGATGAGCGAACTGAATTCGGCGCGGCGGACCGGGTTGCGTTTCGCGCAGTTCGTGGCGCTGTCCGCCGCGCTCGCGGGGGTGCTTGCGGCGCGGGCCGAGGCGCCGCGTTCCGAAAAGCCGATGGTGTCGGCCGTGGAGGGTGTCGGGATCACGGTGTCCAATCTCGACCGCGCAACCGCATTCTACACCAACGTGCTGACGTTCGAGATGGTGCGTACGGAAGATCGCGCAGGCGAAGACTTCGCGCGCGTCCAGCGCCTGCCCGCCGCCCGCGCCCGGACGGCGCGGTTGCGACTGGGCGATGAAACGATCGAGTTGACTGAGTATCTGACGCCGCGCGGCCGGCCGTTTCCGCCCGACTCCCGCGCCAACGACCGCTGGTTTCAGCACATCGCCATCGTCGTCCGCGACATGGAACGGGCGCACGCGCGGTTACACGACTGGATGGTGCGCCACGCCTCGACGGACCCGCAGCGCCTGCCCGATTGGAACCGCGCCGCCGCCGGAATCAGGGCCTTCTACTTCCGCGACCCCGACGGGCACTTTCTCGAGCTGATCGAGTTCCCACCCGACAAGGGCGACCCGCGCTGGCACCGGCCGACCGACCGGCTCTTTATCGGCATCGACCACACCGCCATCGTCGTCGCCGACACGGAGGCGAGCCTGCAATTGTATCGCGACGCGCTGGGCATGACGGTTGCCGGCTCGAGCGAAAACTACGGGCCCGAGCAGCAAGCGCTGAACAACGTGCCGGGCGCGCACCTGCGCATCACGACGCTTCGCGCGCCGGCCGGCCCCGGGATCGAGTTGCTCGAGTATCTCCACCCGCGCGACGGCCGGACCTATCCGCCTGACGCGCAGGCAAGCGACCTCCTGCACTGGCAAACAACGCTCGTCGTCCGCGACCTCGCCGCGCTCACCGGCAAACTCCAACGGGAAACCTGTCGCGCGGTCTCATCGAGCGCCGTCCCACCCGCGTCGGACCGATCACCCGCGCCCGCACCATCGCCTGCCCCCCGCAGCGAGCTTTTCCGCGATCCCGACGGCCACGCCCTGCTTCTCATCGAAGACTGACCCCCCGCGCCCCGATTTTTTGTGCTTGCATCTCGCCCTCCCGCGCGCGATAATACACGCGGCGTTGGGGAGAGAAGGGAGACACGCCGCCGCATCACACGTCCGTTGCGCGGCCGACCAATCAGCCTGAAACCCCGACCTTCTCGGCAACGCGAGTCGCGTCGTTCATTCGACCCGGTACAGGGCCTCCGTTTTCATTTCCCGGAGGGCACCGGGCGAGGTGCTTCGCCATGCCGCTGCGATCACGGACCCCCACTGCGGGTCCCAACTCCGTTTCCGGCGCCGCCGGGCCGGTCCGCTGCGGCGCGATCGCGGAAACACTCAGATTTGTTGACGAGTCGTGTGAGATTCACGCGCCGGGTGAACATGGTTCATTGCGGGCCATCCGGCGCGCCGGTCCGAGTGCATCTTGGGCAAGCGATCTGCGTGCAGAGCAAAGGAGACGTCATGGTACGGCGACGAACGAACCACGGGAAACGGAGCGGGTTTCTGGCGGCCGCATTCGGCGCGGCCTTGTTCGCGGCCTCTGCCGTTCCGGTCGAGGCACAGATTGACGTGCCGGGAGCCGACGGCTCCGACGGGGCGCTCAATCTCTCGGGCAGCCAGAACCCCGTCATTGATCTGTCGCTCGCGGCGACGGGCACTTGGGACATGCCCAGCCCGGTCGCCGGCCAGGGCGTCTACGACCCCGACAGGTGGGCCGTCGTCTTCAAGTACTCCTCAGTCAACATCAACCTGACGAACACCAACTTCGCCGTCACCTTCGCCAATCACCCCTCACGGGCGCCCGTCGTCTGGCTCGTCTCGGGCGATGTCACCATCACCAACGGCGTCCTGCGACTCAGCGGCCAAAACGGCGTCGGCTGCGCCGGCTTCCCCGAGCCGGGCCCGGGCGGGTTCCGCGGCGGACGGGGCGCCGAAGGGGCTGCACATCCGGCCGGCGGCCTCGGCGTCGGCGGCGGCAACCTGGACACGACCGCGTTCAACGCGGGGTGGACCGGCGGCAGCTACGCCGAATTCGCCGGCACCACCTACGGCGAACCCGCGTCACCACCTTACGGCAACGCCCGCATCATCCCCCTCATCGGCGGCTCGGGCGGCGCCGCGGGCTTCGACAGTTTGTGCCGCGGTGGGGGTGCCGGTGGCGG
>CAZNDQ010000260.1:0-6220 GCA_964571825.1 uncultured Planctomycetales bacterium
CTACGGCGCCTTCCTCAAGCTCGAAGCCGGCGTCGAGGGCCTGCTGCACATCAGCGAGATGAGCTGGACGCGGCGCATCAACCACCCCAGCGAGATCATGAACGTCGGCGAAACGCTCGAGGTCGTCGTCCTCGCCGTCAACCCCGACAAGCAGGAGGTGAGCCTCGGCCTCAAGCAGACCGAGGTCAACCCCTGGACGCGCGTGGCCGAACGCTATCCACCCAACACGATCGTCGAGGGCGCCGTGCGCAACCTCGCCAACTACGGCGCCTTCATCGAGATCGAAGAGGGCATCGACGGGTTGCTGCACGTCAGCGACATGAGCTGGACCAAGAAGATCAACCACCCCTCCGAGATGCTCAAGAAGGGCGACCAGGTCCGCTGCGTCGTCCTCTCCGTCGACGAGGACAAGCAGCGCATCGCCCTCGGCCTCAAGCAGCTCGAGGAGGACCCCTGGCTGCGCGCCGTCCCCCAGAACTACATCCCCGGCCAGATCGTCCAGGGCAAGGTCACCAAGATCACCAACTTCGGCGTTTTTATCGAACTCGAACCCGGGCTCGAGGGCCTGCTCCACATCAGCGAACTCGCCGACCACAAGGTCGAGGACCCGCACGACGAGGTGCAGCTCAATCAGGAACTCGAAGTGAAAATCCTGCGCGTCGACACCGTCGAACGCAAAATCGGACTTTCCAAGAAACGCGCCGAGTGGGCCTCCGAAGATGAGAGCGGACGCAGCGCCAAGCCCAAGGCCCGCCGCGGCGGCCTGCACGGCCCCGGCGAAGTGACTACGGACGTCGTCACCGGACCTTTCGGCGTCGCGCCGCCCGACGAACAGACCGACCCTTCCGAGCCGGCAGACTCAACTGCCCCCGCGGAACCTTCCGATGATGCACAGGGCTGATTCCGCGCCGAAGGCGCGGCTCCTGGGCGGCGCGACGTGGGAATGCGCACTGCCGCGCAGCCTATAATGCATCAAGGCATGAGAACGGGGTGGCCTCATGGCGTCGGTTGTCGAATCCGGATTGCAGCACTACCTCGGGCAGATCAACGAAGCCCCTCTGCTCACGCCGGATGAGGAGAAGGAGCTGGGCGGAATCATCCGCCGCACCTCTCAATTCGCTGAGCAACTCGCCACCAGGGGACGCCTCACCCCGCGCGATCTGCTGGAGAAGGAACGCCTCGAAGCCGAGGCGGCCGAGGCACGCGACCGCATGATCCGCTCCAATCTGCGGCTCGTCGTCAACATCGCCAAGAACTACACCAACCGCGGACTGGCCCTCAGCGATCTCATCGAGGAGGGAAACCTCGGCCTGCTCCGCGCCGTCGAGGGCTTCGACCCCGCCCGCGAAACGCGCTTCTCCACCTATGCCAGTTGGTGGATTCGCCAGGCGATCAAGCGCGCGCTGATCAACGGCGGACAGCCGATCCACATCCCCGCCTACATGGTCGAGGAAATCGCGCGCTTCAAGGAGGCGCAGGAGGAGTTCCAGCGCCAGGGCCGCCAGCCCTCGATCACCGACCTCGCCCGCCACCTCGACCTGCCCGAGAAACGCGTGCGCATGATCAAGAGCGCCCTGCGCGCCTTCAACTCCCCCACGCAGTCCGGCACCGACGAAAACGGCATGGCCCTCTCCGAGATGGTGGCCGACCCCAGGACGCTCGCCCCAGAAGACATCGTCTTCTCCGAGGTCGAGATGCGCAAGATCCAGCACCTGCTCAACCAGATCGACCAGCGCGAAGCCCAGATCCTCCGCATGCGCTTCGGTCTCGACGACGATGAGCCGCTGACGCTCAAGGAGATCGGCGCGCGCATCGGCCTGACGCGCGAACGCGTCCGCCAGATTCAGAAAGAAGCGCTCGAAAAGCTCAAGGAATCGCTCAACTCGGACTGACCGGGACGGCGCGCGTCTGCCCGCCGATCCTCGCCTGCACTGCCCCCCCACTGCACCGGCCGCGCACCTCAGAGCCCGCGTTCAATCTTCTCGATGCGCCAACTGCTCTCGGGCCCGTCAAGCTGGATCACGACCGCCTCGCCCGGCGCGCGGCCCATCAGTTCCTGCGACAGCGGCGCCTTGTAGTTGTAAAGCCCGATGTTCACGTCCGCCTCCCACGGCCCGACGAACGTCATCGTCTTTTCCTGCCCGTCGGGCTCCCGCCGCAGCGTCACCTTCGAGCCGATCCCCACCCGCTCCACCGGAATCTCCTCCGTCTCGATCAGCCGGTGCATCGCCACCTGTGACTGCATGTTCAGCAGCCGCGCGCGGAGCATGTCCCGCGCCTCCAGCGCGAACTTGTACTCCGAGTTCTCCGACAGATCGCCATGCTCCGCCGCGGCGCCGATCGCCTTCGCGTTCTCCACCATCTCCACGTTCACCAGATGGTGGATGTCCTTCTCGATCTTCGCCAGCCCCTCGTGCGTGCAGTACAGCGTGTTCTCGTCCTTCCACGGCGCCACCTTCGGCTTGACCCAGAGCCCGGGAAACCGCTTGCGAATCTCCTCGATCAGGTCCTCGCGGATGACGACGCCAAGCTGATCCAGCCGGCTGATCTGATTGCGCAGCATCGAGGCCATGCTCTCCTCGACCCCGTCCAGACAGCGCTTGTATTCCGCGTAGTTGTTCGCCGACAGGGCTGCGCGGATCGCCGCCCGCGCGTCGAGCAACTGCTCCCGGTCCGCCGTGCTCAGCCGCGTCGACTCCGCCAGCACGCCCAGCATCTTGATCAGCAGCTCGACGCGCGGCGGGATCGAGAGTCCTTCGAGCAGCGATCCCCCCTTCCAGACCCAGCACAGCGCCCCGATGTGCTCGAACGGCTCCTCAAAGACCCGCCCCAGCCGCTCCGCCAGCAGGTCCCGGCGCCCCAGGTCCGTCAGACGCTGCGCGACCAATTCACACGCCGACATCGGCGCAACCGGCAGCAGATCGCCCAGCAGTTTTGCTCCGCCATCCGCAGCGCCTGCGCACGCCGCGTCCAGCGCTGCCGGCCACAGCCGCGCCTCGGTGATCGAGCACAGCAGCGCGATCGGATCGGGCGCCGACGCGATGATCTCCCGCGGCGCGGTCGCCTCAGGCGGTGGCGTCGCTCCGCGCGCCACCAGCCCGTCCAGCACCAGGGCCAGCGCCAGCGCATCTCCGGGATGCTCACGCCGGCGATGGCGCAGCTTCTTCTGAATCTCGGCCGCCAGCGCCGACAGGTGCGCCGTGCTGACCGCCGCGTCCTGTGCCCGCACCTCACGCAGATACGCCTCCACCGCCGCGTGTATCCGCGGCCCTGTATCCGCCTTCTGAAAATCCTGCATCGACTGCTGTTCGAGGCTCCACCCGGCCGGATCGTACACGAGCCCGACCGGCGTCCGGCCCTCCATCCGGATGTACGGATACTTCTTCAGCAGGGCGCGGGTTCGCGACCACCATTTGTTCCACTGGTCCGCCGGCAGGAACTTCGGACACAGCTCGAACTTCAGGTCATCCGCCGTGAACCAGCTCTTGTGCTGTTGCACGATCCCCGTCACCAGCGCCACCGGATCACTGTCCAGCATCTCCTTCAGGCGGTCATGCCGAAACTGGTGCAGCACCCGGATGTCATCCGGATCCACCGGCCCAAACTCGCTCGCCAGCTCCGCCGGATCGTAACGGCGCTTGCGCCCGCCGTATTCGACGGTGAAGCTCGACGAATCCTCGGCCACCTCGACCACCCGCGCCACCGTGTCATCCCGGCGGCTCAGCAGGTACGTCCCCACGTCCGCGTTCAAGCACAGGTCGAGCATGCGGAACGCCATCCGCGGCGATTTCTCCCGATTGACCAGGCCCGAGGCCTCGATCAGCCGCTCAATGTGCCCGTGCTCGCGATAGACCTGCTTGTACTGACTGATCAGTTGCTCGTGCAGCTCGCCGCTCGTGCTGATTGGAATGTAGAACGCCTTGAGGACTTCCAGCAGTTCCTGTTCGTTGAGCCGCCCGCGCAGCTCCCCCACCGCCGACCAGCCCAGCAGCTCCGCCGTCTCCCCCTGCCCCGCTTTGACCAGATCCTCAAGGACGCGCGCCAGTTGCGTCGCGTCCAGGTCCGCGTCGCCGACCGCCTGCGTCCACGCCGCTTCCAGCCCGTCGTATCTCCGTTCCGCGATCTGTTGCTGCATCTGGCGAATCTGCTTGGGCACGTTTCGTCGTCCCTCCCGCCGGGTCCGTTTCCGACGCCGCAGACCCTGCAAAACGGTCATGCGGGCATTATGAACATGGAAACCCGGTATTCTGCCGCATCAATGGGTTGATGTCGAGCGCCATCGGCCACGGCACATGACGGCGGTGCCAGCCGCTTACACGGCCAGATCGCGCTTCACCACTTCCCGCAGCACCGCCGTCGCATAGCACCCCGACGGCAGCTCGAATCGAAGCTCGATGAAATCCCCGTGTTCGTCCCGCCCAGCCTCGCAGCCCGCGTCGCCCGGCCGAAATCGCAACGCCCGACGCCCGCCCTTCGCGGAGACGAGCGGATTCTCGGCAAACTGCCGCGGCGTCAGCCCCTCCCGCGCCAGCAACTCCGCCTCCATCTCCCCCGCGCGGCCGGCCGGTGCCGACATCCGCGAGCCGAACATCGGGCCACTCGGTGAAATCTCGAATGCATCGCAGCGCGGCTGCTCTGCTGCCGCGTCCGTGACCAGAAAGCAGGCGTTGTTGTGGTGTAGACAGGCGAGATCGCCGTCCCACACCTGGCCCAGCGCGTCGATCCGCGCCGCCACAATCTGATTGAACAGATACGCCTGATAGGCTGACAGATAAAACTCGCGCATCCGCCGCTCGACCCGTCGCAGGGCCCGCTCCGCCTCTTCCGGTGCGCGCGACAGCGATTCGCACACCCGCCGCTCGCTGGGAAACGAACCGGGCCACGCCTGCGCAGCCTCGGCGTACTGCCCGGCATCGAAATGCTCCCGCGCCCGCCGCACGCGCCCCGTATCAACCTCCTGCGGCCGGCCCGCCAGCACCGCCGTCGCCTCGCCCCAGTCACCGCGAATCAGCGCTCGCCCCACGCGCCACGTCCGCCCCCCGATCCCGAACCGCTGCGGCCCGAAGTAGTTCGGCGCTCCCCCGCGCATCAGCCGCTCCAACACAGCCTGCACGTCCGCGGCGCGCGCCGTGTCGACTTCGCGCAGCCGAATGCGAAACCGGTTCCCGCGCAGGTGCCCCATCCGCAGCTTGTTCGTATGCCGCTTCGCCCACAGCACTTCCACTCCCGGAATCCGCAGCGCCTCCACCCGCTCGGGCTCGACGTGCTCGATGCTCAGCACCTGCGTCGTGACCGCGGCCGCGTCCTTCAGTCCCGCGTGGCCCACGACACCCCACGACACGCGCAGCGCCCCGGCGATCAGCCGGATCGCCTGCCACGTATCGATCCCCTGCTTACGGATCGAGAAGAAGCAGTGGTCCCCGCTGCCGCACGGCTCATACAGCGGCAGCTCTTCAACGACGAAGTCCGTCGGATGTACTTTGATCCGGCCGGGGACGGGTGCGGATTCCCCCGTCAGGAACGGACCCGCGACGTCGCCGACATCTCGAGCTGAACGGTTGATACCCGGCAATCGCCCGCCCTCTGTCAATCGGCCGGCGGCAAGGTCGCGTCGCCCGCCGCCCGGTCCCGCCGGCCTTGCCCCCGCTGGCCAAGCCCCTCTATGATGCCTCGCGGCCGCAGCCCCGAGGAGCGATATGACCGTCACCACCACCAAAGAGGAAGGCGTGATCGCGCGGCTCAAAGCGCTGATCCGCGACGTCCCGGACTTTCCCCGGCCCGGCATCGTCTTCAAGGACATTACGCCGTTGCTGCGGGATGCGGCCGCCCTCTCCATGGGCGTCGAACTGCTCACTCAGCCGTTCCGCGGACGCCGCGTCGATTGCGTCGCCGGCGCCGAGTCCCGCGGCTTCATCTTCGGCACCGCCGTGGCCCAGAACCTCTCCGCCGGGTTCGTCCCGATCCGCAAGCCCGGCAAGCTGCCCGCACGCGTCAGCCGCGCCACCTACGTCCTCGAATACGGCGAGGACACCCTCGAAATCCACCGCGATGCCATCCGACCCGGGGACCAGGTGGTGCTCGTCGACGATCTCCTCGCCACCGGTGGGACCATGTCCGCCTGCTGCAAGCTCGTCGAGGAACTCGGCGGCCAGATCATCGGCCTCGCCTTCCTCCTCGAACTCGCCTTTCTCGGCGGGCGCGAGCGCTTCAGCAAATACAA
>CAZNDQ010000261.1:0-6208 GCA_964571825.1 uncultured Planctomycetales bacterium
GTCCACGATGGCGGTTCGCGCATTCATTCCGTCAGAATCCCCACGTCTGCTGCCGCTGTCGGTGTGCGATCGGAACGCATATGTTTGCGCAGACAGTTTACACGGTCGGCTGACCATTGCCAGAGATTGCAGCACTTCGCGTGCCAGAGTTGCAGCAGGGTGCAGGAATGTACGGCCTTTTTCACCCGCTAGGGCCGGTTCCATTCCTCAATTCGCTGCCGGCCCGCCTCTCCCATCTCCGCCAGCTTGTCCGCCAGTTGCCCCGGATCGATGTACAGCCATTTTGGCCAGCGTCGCCGGATCGGCCCCGACTTCCGCGCCGCCACCAGCGTTTTCGACCCGCGATGCGACGCCGGGCACCGCCCGGTGACAATCCCGAACACCCCCGCCAACCGAGAAACGACTTTGCGCGGCCACGTCTGCCGCGGCCGGCCGAAACTGATCAACTCGACCACATCCATCCCCGCCTCCCCGACCAGCAGACCCACCTCGCGCAGCGTGTACTCGCGGTTGTGCCGGTGCACGTGACCCGGGATCCCGAAGAACGGCGCGTAAGAATACGGCTGATCGCCCAGACACGCCGACGCCAGCGCGTTCCACGAGGCGGAGTTCGGCGTCGTCAGCACCAGCAGCCCCCCCGGCCGCAACACACGGTTGATCTCCGCCATCATCTGCATCGGGTCGGTCGCCAGGTGCTCGAGAATCTCAAGGCACAACACCACGTCGAACGAATCGTCCGGCAGCGGCCAGCGGTCCTCCTCCGCGTTGAAAAAGCTCAGTTGCAGCTTGTAGTCCGTGACACCCTGCACCTTGCGCATCCGTTCGTTGAGCATCGCGCGCGGCTCATCCGCCGCGGCCGTGATGTCGCGGTAGCCCAGCACGTCGACGTACCACGGCAGCATCATCCCGTAGCAGCCGACGTCCAGCAGCCGCTGCGCCGAACTCGTCGCCGGCGGCACGTGCTGCAGCGTTTCGTAGAAGCGATCGACGTCGTGGTCGAGCAACCCGTCGCGCCAGGCCCGGTCCACCTCGGTCTCGATCCAGTCGCACCGCGCGCGAAACTCCTCGAGCGACAGCGCCGCCACAGGATGACTCCTGTTCCCCATCGTCATGCGATCCGCCCCTCATCCACCGCGGCGCCCGACCAGCCGCCCCACCGTCCTGACCGCGCGCTCCCGATCCTCCGGCAGCACCACAACGGCCCAGCATGCCGCGACGTAAACAACGCCGCATGCTGCGCAGGCCAGCGCCAGCTCGACAATCGTTTTCGGCAGAATCAGGCGCCGCGCCGCATCGCACACAAACCAGAACCCCACCGACAACAGCAGCGGTCGCAGCAATCCACCGATCCACAGCCGGCCCACGGAAAGCCCCAACACGCGACGCAGATAATCGGGCATGTACAGCGCGCTGTACACCGCCACGCCGATACCCGTCCCCGCCGCCACCCCAAGCAGCCCCCACCCCGCGTGCCACGCCAGGACGTAGCTCAGCCCCACCTTGACTGCCCCCACCGCCAGACGCACAAGCGTCGGCTCGCCGATCTTCGCCTCCGCGACGAACACCGCGTAAGCCGGAATCACACCCAGCCACAGGATCACTGGCAGCAGCAGGATGGGCATGATCCGTGCAGCCGTCTCCAGGTCTTCCGACCCCAGCCGATCACCCAGCCACAGCCGCAGGATCGGCAGGGCAAAGGCGCTGGCGCCGATGCAGATCGGCGACACCACGGCCGTCGAATACCGCACCGCCAGCACCGTCAGCCGCTGCATGTCCTCACGGCGGTTTTGCGCCGCCAGCAACGTCATTCGCGGCGTAATGATTCGCGTCAGCGGCTGAATCGCGTTGCGGATCCACGGGTCCCAGTTCGCCGCCACGCTGTAGACCGTGATCATCCGCAGCCCGGTCTCTTTCCCGTACATCCATTGAATCAACAGGTTGTCAGTGCTGTAAAACAGCGCGATCGCCAGCACGCTGAGCGTCGTGAAAAAGCTGAACGACACCAGTTCCCGCACCGAACGCCGGTCGATCAACCGCATCGACACCCCCAGCCACGGCCACAACCGGTACGCCGTCCACACCGCCAGCAGCGCGCTGACCACCGTCCCCGCCAGCGCCGACAACCCGATCCACCACAGGCTCGGCGCAAACAGCAGGAATGCCGCGACGATCCCGACCGCGCGCAGAATGTCCGCGCTTGCGTTCACCGCGCTCTGCTCGGCGAGCTGTTCGTGCGCGTATTGCGGCGTGTTGTAGATGATGCGGACGTAGACGACCGCGCTCGTCGCCGCCAGAAACACCAGCAGCCACTGCGCATCGCGCACCTGCGAAGCGTCGCCCAGATCGAACAGCCGCGGCAGCAGCCACGCGAACCCACCCCCGCCGAGCATTAGAATGGCGGCGATACCGCACATCACTGCCAGACCGGTGCTCATGTAGCGGTTTACGCCGTCGCGGTCGCCCTGCCCTACCGCGTACGTCGCATAACGCGACACGGCCGGCCCCACCGCCAGTGTCAACAGCGGCAGATACCCCAGAAACGACCGCACGAGCTGATACAGACCGTAGTCGTCCTGACCCAGGCGCCGGAGCATGAACGGCACCAGCAGAAACCCGACGACCAGCACCACCCCCTGCGACGCTGCGATCCCGATCGCGTTCACCGCTGCGCGCTGTCTTGCCGAAAATGCCACCCGCCTGCATGCTCCCACGGCCCGGCCGGCCGAATATCGTCCGCTTGAATCGCCATCGCACGGGCCGCGACCGACATGCCACGCCGCCCGGCGCGAAAGGATCGGCCAGAATAGCCCTCGCGTTGAACGATCGTCAATTCAGGCTCGGCTGATCCAAGAACCACCATCCCGGCCGGACCACTGGTTCGCTGCCCGCTCGCCCGTATAATCCGCGCATGGTCAATCATCCCGTCATCACGATCGACGGCACTGCCGGTTCCGGAAAATCCACCGTCGCCCGCAAACTCGCTGCCCGCCTCGAAATCGCCTATCTCGATACCGGTGCCATGTACCGCGCGCTCGCCAACAAGGCCCTCCGCCAGGACATCGACCTCGACGACCCCGACGCCCTCTTCGACATGGCCCGGCACGCGCACATTGAGGTCGATTGCGGCCCCACTTGGCAGCGCATCAGCCTCGACGGACACGACGTCTCCGAAGTCATCCGCACGATGGAGGTGGCGCAGGCCACCTCCGCCATCGCCCGCAACCGCCGCATCCGCGAACTCCTCGTCGACCAGCAGCGACGCATCGGCCGCCAGCTCGGCGCCTTCGTCACCGAGGGCCGCGACCAGGGAAGCGTCGTCTTCCCCGACGCCGACGTAAAATTTGTCCTCGACGCCCGCCTCGAAAAACGCGCTGAACGCCGCTATCACGACCTTGTCGCTGATGGCGACAACGTCACCTACGAAGAGGTGCTTGACAATCTTCGCCGGCGAGACGTCACCGATGCCCCACAATGGGCGCCCCTGCTCCAGCCCGGACGAGCGATCCTCGTCGATACATCTGACCGCCCGCTCCTCGAGGTCGTCGACCATCTCGAATCCGAGGTCCGACGCCGCGTGAACATCCCTCAACAATCTTCCCCTGTCTGAAGTGTGCACCCCGCGACCGACCCGCTACGATTCCCCCGATGAGCGTCCGTCCCTGGTATGCCTTCTGTCGCTCGCTTTGCCGCTGGTTCTCCGTGCTTTTCTTCCGCGCGCGTGTGCACGGCCGGCACCACGTCCCGGAATCCGGAGGCGTCCTCCTCCTCGCCAATCACCAGAGCTTCTTCGACCCCGTCCTCACGACGATGGCCCTCGCGCGCGAGGGCCATTTCATGGCCCGGGATACGTTGTTCGACGTCCCCATCCTCGGCCGGCTGTTCGTCTCGCTCAATGCGTATCCCGTCCGCCGCGGCACGGCAGACATCTCTGCCATCAAGGAGACCCTCCGCCGCCTCAAGGAAGGTAAGGTCGTCGTCGCCTTCCCCGAGGGGACGCGCACGCGCGACGGGTCGATCGGCTCGTTCCTTCCCGGCGTCCCGGCTGTCGCCCTCAAGGCCCGTACGCTCATCGTCCCCGTGCTCATCCACGGCGCATACCGTTCCTGGCCACGCCACCGCCACTTTCCTCTCCCCGCGGAAGTCATCGTCGTCTACGGCCCCCCCATTGACCCTGTGCCCTACGCCGACCGCGGCGTCGAAGCCCTTACAGATGCCGTCCGCGACGCCCTCATCCGCCTGCAGTCCCAACTGTGCGCGGCACTCGCGCGGCAGACGACACCACTCGCCGCACCCGCTATAATGTTGGACTGTTTCGGGCCCACCGCATCTGATCTCGCGCGCGATCCGCACGGCCTGGCGGCGGACCGCGTTCCGCCTGCGGCGGGCGCCTGCAAGTAATTCGAGCGGACCACACAAGGAAACCGGAATCCGACATGGAAGTACGTCTGGCAGCCAAACGCGGTTTCTGCTTTGGTGTCGAAGACGCCATCGAACTCGCCGAGAACACACTCGGCCAGTATCCGCCCGGACAGGTCGTCGCCCTCGGACCCGTCATCCACAATAACCAGGTCGTGCAGGACCTTGAACACAAGGGCCTCAACCAGTCCGCCAGTCTCCAGGTGATTCCGCAGGGTACCACCGTTCTCATCCGCTCTCATGGCGCCCCCCCGGAAGTCCACCAGGAAGCCGTGGACCGCGCCATGAACGTCGTCGATGCCACCTGCGTCCTCGTCAAACGCGCACAAAACGTTGTCGCACAACTCCACGAAGAGGGCTATCAGGTCGTGATGATCGGGGACAAGAATCACCCCGAGGTCATCGGCGTCATCGGCTACGCCCCCGACGTCATCGTCATCGACTCCGAGGCCGAGATCGACGCTGCCCTCCCCCGCCGCGGCAAGCTCGGCATTGTCGCCCAGACCACCCACGCCCCCGAGCACGTCGGCCAGATGATCGGCGCGATCTGCGCCCGCCCGTTCCGCGAGGTGAAAATCGTCAACACGCTTTGCCTCGAGGTCGTCCGGCGGCAGGAAGCGGCCGTCGCCCTCTGCAAAGACGTCGACGTCATGTTCGTCCTCGGCGGCAAACACTCCGCCAACACCCAGCAGCTTGCCACCCTCTGTCGCCAGGAGGGTATGGACACCTACCACCTCGAAACGTGGGACGAATTCACGCCGGAGATGGTCCGCGGCAAAAAAGTCGCCGGTGTCACCGCCGGCGCCTCCACCCCCGAGTACATCATCCAGCGCTTCGTCGATCACCTCCGCGAGGTCGAGCCCGCCGCCTGAGCGGGCGAGTCGCGGATTTCAGTTGCCCTTTGCGCTCACTCTCGTTATAACCCGCGCCCAAGTGAACTGACCGCCTCGGCTCAGCCCGGGTTACGGTCGCCGATTGGAGTACCCCCGCGATGCGCCGACTGCACGCCGTTGCATGGACGCTGACCCTGGCCGCGCTCGCCGCTTCTTCGGGCTGCGTCCGCCGCACCATGACCTTCCGTTCCGAACCGCAGGGCGCGCGTGTCTTCCTTAACGATCAGGAGATCGGCCGCACCCCCGTCACCGTCGATTTCACCTGGTACGGCGACTACGACGTCGTCGCCCGCCTCGACGGCCACAGCGCCATCCGCACCCACCATCGCGTCAACCCGCCGTGGTACATGATCTGGCCGCTCGACTTTTTCTCCGAGGTGCTCCTGCCTGTCGAGTTGAATGACCACCACGACATGCCGCTGTTGATCTTCGAGCCGCTCCCCGAGCCCGACACCGAGGCGCTGGTCCAGCGCGCTGGTGAACTCCGCGACCAGGCGCTCTACACGAAGTGACTGCCGCCGCCCGCGCGACTCATCCCGTTGCCTCAGCCGCCGCCAGTGCACTGCCGGCCGCGCCGATCACCCCCGCATCGTTGCCCAAGCTCGCCCGGACGATCTCCGGCTGATCCGTCGCCAGCTTCCAGGTCAGCGCAGCGAATTGCCGCCGCACACCCGATAGCAACATCTCTCCCGCCGCCGACATCCCCCCGCCGAGCACCAGCCGCTCCGGATTGAATGCGTGCTGAATCGTCACGGCCGCCAGCGCCAACGCCCGGCAGGCCTCGTCCCACACCCGCAGGGCAGTCCGGTCGCCCTCGCGCGCGGCCGCCTCCACGTCCTCGCTCGTCAGTTCGCCGCGTTCACGAAAATCAGCGAACAGCGACGAATCCTCGTTTTCGC
>CAZNDQ010000262.1:0-6148 GCA_964571825.1 uncultured Planctomycetales bacterium
GTCGATGGACGTGAGCGTTGCGAAGTGCGCGGGCCCGCTGTCGTTGGTGACCAGAAGCACCGCCTGCGTGTAAAGAACGAGCAATTCGCGCAGTGTCGTTTCGCCGGCAAAGCAGACGCAGCGCCACTCGTCGATCTGCCGCGCGATGCCGCGGGCGGCGTCGCGCTCGTTCGGCGCCCCGGTGATCCCGATCAGCACGTCGGGATAGTCGCGCAGGATCTGCCGGCCCAGTTCGATGAACCTGGGCGTCTCCCAGCGGCGTAGCGGCAGGAGATCGCTGGCGTTCGGGTTGAGCAGCACGAGCCGCGAAAACGGCTGCCCGCTTGCCAGTCGCTCGATCGTCGCCCGCACGCTGGCCGTCTCGTCAGGCGCGGGGCGAATCTGCGGCAGGTCGCCGTCCGGCGGCGGCGGGACTCGCTTGAGCAGCGGCCGTTCGGCAGGGTCGGCCGTTGCCGCCTCCACGAGGCAGACGAACGTCTGGCTGGTGTGCAGATACGGGTTGTACGTCATGCGATGCGTTAGCAGGTCGCCGCGGTACGGCCCGTCGCCGTCGAAGCGATGCAGCCCGACGCGGATCCGCGCCCCGCTCAGCCAAGCGAGGATCGCGGACGCCCGCGAAAAGAACTCCATGTCGATCGCCGCGTCGATCCCCATCCGCCGGATGCGACGGGACGTCCGCAGCAGCTCCATGAGGGCCTGGGGGATGCTGCCGGTACGAATGGCGACGACGTTCTCCCGTGGAATGATCGCCATCGCGTCGAGGATGAAGCGGTTCTCCTCGAACACCCAGAAGTAGACGTTTTCGCGGCCGACGAGTTCGCACGCGCGCCGCAGCGCCTGATGCGCCAACACCGTCGAACCCTGTTCGATCAGCTTGATGAAGAGGATGCTGCGCGGGGGTGAACGGTCGGCCGGCCCGCGCTGCAGCAGGTCGCCCAGTCGGCGCAGCAGCGTCAGCGCCCAGCACAGCGGCTGTCCGAGCCGTCGATCGACCTTGAGCACGGAACGCGGATTCAACGGGGACGCTCCCCAACGAGTCGGGTCATTGTCATCGGGCCGGTCCGAATCGCAAGACAAGGGCGCCCGTTCGTGGACCGGCCGGGGCGGCCATATAATGCGCCGCATGCAGGTATCGGTGATTCTCCCGACCTACAACGAGCGGGGAAATATCATTCCGCTCATCGACGGCATCGAGCGTTACGTGCCCGATCTGCTGGAAATCGTTGTCGTCGATGACGATTCCCCGGACGGGACGTGGAAGCTGGTGGCCGAGCGGGCCGATAATGATGCGAAGGTGCGGCTGGTTCACCGCACGAACGAGCGCGGGCTGACCTCGGCGCTCAACCGCGGGATCGCCGAGTCGCGCGGTGACGTCGTTGTCTGGATGGACTGCGACCTGTCGATGCCGCCGGAGGTCATTCCGGAGCTACTGGAGGCGCTGGTGGACTGCGACCTGGCGGCGGGTTCGCGCTACGTGACAGGGGGCCGGGACGCAGGGCACTCGCTCGGTGCGCGACTGGCCAGCCGGTTGATCTGCAGCTTTGCCTCGCTGATGCTGGGCAACGGCGTACGCGACCACACGAGCGGGTTCATTGCCGCGCGAAAGAGCTGCTTCGATGATTTTGAACTCCGCGGAAACTACGGGGAATACTGCATCGACATGCTCTATCGTCTGGGCAGGCGGGGGGTGCGGATCCGCGAGGTGCCGTACGTCTTCACGCCGCGGACATGGGGCGAGTCGAAGACGACCGGCTCGCTGGTCGATTTCTTCGTCAAGGGTTGGGGCTACGTCACGTTGACCTGGCGGCTGCGGATGGGCCGCTGAACCGGCACAAGGAACCCTCACATGCTCAAACCGGCGAAAGTGGAGGTCAGCGACCTCGGCGACCGCCAGCACGTCATCCCGGCGCAGGACCCGCCGCTGAGGCTTACGGTCGGGCGAATCCCGATCAGCCAGACGCGGTCGATGGGTCGGATCATCCCGGTGTGCGAGCCGACGATGGCCGGGCGCGAGCGCGAATACCTGATCGACTGCATCGAGTCGGGCTGGATTTCCTCGGCGGGCAAATACATCGAGCGCTTCGAGCGGATGTTCGCCGAAAAGATCGGCGTGCGCGAGGCGGTGACGACGACCAACGGCACGACGTCGATCCACCTGGCGCTGGCGGCGCTGGGGATCGGGCCGGGCGACGAGGTCATCGTCCCGACGTTTACGATGATCGCCACGGCGCACGCGGTGACGCACCTCGGCGCGACGCCCGTTCTCGTTGACGCCGACGAGCGCACCTGGAACATGAGCGTGGCGGAGATCGCGAAGAAGATCACGCCGCGGACGAAGGCGATCGTGCCGGTGCACATCTACGGTTTCCCGTGCGACATGGACGAGATCAACGAGGTCGCGGCCAGGCACAACGTCTGGGTCGTCGAGGACGCGGCCGAGTCGCACGGCGCCCGCTACAAGGGCCGGATGACCGGCGCGCTGGGGATCATGGCCAGCTTCAGCTTCTACGCCAACAAGATCATCACGACGGGTGAGGGCGGGATGATCACGACGGACAACGCCGAGCTGGCGGCGCTGTGCCGCACACTGCGCGACCACGCCTTCAGCAAGGAGCGGCACTTCTGGCACCGCTATCACGGCTACAACTACCGCATGTCGAACATGCAGGCGGCCGTCGGCTGCGCGCAGATGGAGCGCTTCGACGAACTTACCGCCGCCCGGACGCGCAACGCACAGCGCTACATCCGCAACCTGACGGGCATTGACGGCATCACGCTCCCCCCCACCGCCGGCGACCGCGACAACGTCTACTGGATGTTCGGCATCCGCGTCGACCAGGGCCGGTTCGGCATGAGCCGTGACGAGCTGCGCCGCTATCTCGCGGACCGTGCCGTCGAGACGCGAACGTTTTTTGTGCCGATGCACCTCCAGCCGGTCTACTTCCGGCAGTTCGAGGGCCAGCGCTACCCGGTCGCCGAACGGCTCTGCGGCGACGGAATGTACCTGCCGTCCGCGTCTAAGCTGACGGACGAGGAAATCGACTTCGTCTGCGACTGCATACGCGACGCGGCGGCGGAGAAGCGCCGCTGATTACCGCGCGGCGGCTCAGCCGACTGTCCATGTTGAACGCCACCCGGCCGCGCGGTAGATCGTTGCCACCATGAGCAAGGCCGACGTCATCCGCCGGGTCGAACAGCTGCGCGAGCAGATTCGCCGGCACGATATCCTGTACTTCGTCCACGCTGCGCCGGAGATCTCCGACCGGGAATACGACCGGCTGTTCAGCGAATTGAAGGAACTGGAGGCGGCGCATCCGGAACTGATTTCGCCCGACTCTCCCACACAACGTGTTGGCGAACAGCCGCTCGGCAGCTTTCGGCCGGTGACGCACGCCGTGCAGATGCTGTCCATCGACAACACGTACAACGAGCAGGAACTGCGGGAGTTCGACGCACGGGTGGCCAGGGGGCTTGAGGGGCAGCCGTACGAGTATCTGGTGGACCCGAAGATCGACGGCGTCTCGGCGACGCTCCGCTACGAAGAAGGACGGTTCGCGCTCGGCGCGACGCGCGGCAACGGGCGCGTCGGCGATGACATCACGGCCAATTTGCGGACAATCCGCTGCATCCCGCTGCGGCTGGCGGGAAAGGGCTGGCCCGAGGTGCTGGAGGTGCGCGGCGAGGTCTACTGGCCGCGCAAGGCGTTCGACGCGCACAACGAGATGCGCGAGTCGAAGGGGCTTGAGCCGTTTGCCAACCCGCGCAACGCCACGGCCGGAGCGCTCAAGTCGCTCGACCCGCGCGAGCCGGCCGGGCGCGGTCTGGCCTTCATGTCGCACGGCAGCGGACAGATCATCCGGCGGAAGTTCCGCACGGCCGCCGAGTTTTTCGAGGCGCTGCGCGACTGGGGCATCCCGGTCAGCACGCATCTGCGGGTGTTCGAGAGCGTCGAGAAGATCATCCGCTTCATTCACGAGTGGGACACGCGCCGACACACGCTCGACTACGAGACAGACGGGCTCGTCATCAAGGTCAACAGCCTGGCGCAGCGCGACGTGCTCGGCTCGACGAGCCGCGCCCCGCGCTGGGCCGTGGCGTTCAAGTACGCAGCGGAGCAGGCTGAAAGCCGCGTGTTCAACATCGACTTTCAGGTGGGCAAGCTGGGCACGATCACGCCGCGCGCGGTGATGGAGCCGGTGCAGCTCTCGGGCACAACCGTCCGGCACGCGACGCTGCACAACTTTGACCAGGTGGCGCGGCTCGACGTGCGCGTTGGCGACACCGTCGTCGTCGAGAAGGCGGGCGAGATCATCCCGCAGGTGATTCGCGTCGTGACAGAGAAACGGCCGGCCGGTACGAAACCCGTCTCACCGCCGAAGAAGTGTCCGGTGTGCAGCGGCCCGGTCGAGAAGGATGAAGGCGGCGTCTACGTCCGCTGCATCAACCCCGCCTGCGACGCGCAGATCAAGGAACGGCTGAAGCACTTCTGCGGGCGCAACCAGATGGACATCGAAGGTCTGGGTGAGGCGCTCGTCGAGGAGCTGGTCGACCGCGGCTGGGTGCACTCGTTCGCCGACATCTACAAGCTCCCCGATCGCCGC
This sequence comes from uncultured Planctomycetales bacterium, assembly GCA_964571825.1. Classification (GTDB taxonomy): domain Bacteria; phylum Planctomycetota; class Phycisphaerae; order UBA1845; genus CAZNDQ01. The sequence continues at coordinate 4,602 of CAZNDQ010000262.1, forward strand.
GACGAACTGGCCGAGGTGACGTTTGCCCAGCAGCGCGTCAAAGACGGTGAGACGATCACGTCGACGGTCAAGCTAGGCGAGAAGCGCGCGGACAAACTGATCGAGGGAATTCAGCAGAGCCGGGCGCGGCCACTGGCCCGCGTGCTTGCGGCGCTGAACATCCGCCACGTCGGCGAGACGTCGGCCGAGCTGATCGCCGAGCACTTCGGCAGCATGGAAGACATCGCCGACGCTGGAATCGAAGCGCTGCAGGAAGTCGACGGCGTCGGCCCGGAACTGGCCGCCTCGATCCACGGGTTTTTCCACAGCGCCGTCGGTCGCAAGACGTGGCAGGGGCTGCGCGACGCCGGCGTGAACATGACGCAGCCGCGCCGCCGGCGCACCGGTGGCCAGCCATTCGCCGCGAAGACGATCGTCGTTACGGGCACGCTGGAAGCGCTCTCGCGCAAGGAGGCGGAGGACCTGATCAAGGACCTCGGCGGCAAAGCGGCCGGGTCGGTCAGCAAGAAGACCGATTTTGTCGTCGCGGGCGAGGCGGCCGGCTCGAAACTGGACAAGGCCAGGGAACTGGGCGTCGAAGTGATCGACGAGCAGGAGTTCCTGCGGCGCGCCGGAAGGAAGTGATCGCTCAGAGCAATGCCGAAGGTGGGAATCGAACCCACACCCTGTTGCCAGGACGGGATTTTGAATCCCGCGCGTCTGCCAATTCCGCCACTTCGGCCGAGTTCGCTATTCTCGCCGGCGGCACGCGCCGCCGCAACTCGCCGCACCGCGCGCCTATTTCTTTCCCGCGCGGCGCTGTTCGGCGAAAAACGCGCTGAGCACCTCGCCGCACTCCCACGCCATGACGCCGCCGTCGGTCGGCACGCGCCAGTTGAGCCGCGCATCCTGCGTCAGCGTATAGAGCGATCCGCAGGCACCGGCCTTCGGGTCCGACGCCCCAAACACGAGCCGCGACAGCCGCGCCAAGACGATCGCCCCCGCACACATCGCGCACGGTTCGAGCGTTACGTAGAGTGTGCAGCCCTCCAGCCGCCAGTCGCCGACGGCCTCGGCGGCCGCGGTAATGGCGATCATCTCGGCGTGCGCTGTGGGGTCGCGCAGGCGTTCGCGCTGGTTGCGCCCGCGTCCGATGATCCGTCCCTCGCGTTCAATCACGGCGCCAATGGGAACCTCGCCGTCCTCCCAAGCATCGTGCGCGCCGCGAAGGGCCTCGGCCATCATCCGTCGGTCGAATTCGGTGCGTTCCGTTTCCGGTTGGCCCATGCGTCGCTCGTCGCTCCAAAAAATTCGCGCGCTTATCGTACCATTGCCGGCTCGATTGCGGGCTGCGCCCGATAATAAGGCGCGAGGAAACGTCATTTCATGCGGCGCGCCGCCCTTTGTCAGGATATTTGCATGGAAATCCGGTGCGGCTCCGGGTAAGGTTGTTTGAGGGGATCGTTTCGACGGCGCGGGTAGTGTTGCGCCCTGCAACCGCCCGGCTGGGTGCGCCGTCCGTGAACATCGATCCGCTTGGACAATTGGCGTCAACCAACATCCATCTC
>CAZNDQ010000263.1:0-6142 GCA_964571825.1 uncultured Planctomycetales bacterium
AAGCGATGCCCGCGCTGTGGAGCCTGTGCGACCTCGCGCTGATTCCGCTGCGCAATACGCCGGTGTTCGCCACCGTCATCCCGTCGAAGCTCTTCGAAGCCATGGGCATGGGCGTGCCGGTGCTGATGTCGCTGCCCGAAGGCGAAGCGACCGCGATCGTCAAGCGTACCGGCTGCGGTGTCTGCGTGCCCCCCGAGGATCCGCGGGCGATGGCCGACGCGGTGCTCACACTGGCCGCCGATGCCGAGCGGATGGCAGCGCTGCGCAGCGCTTCCGCGGCGGCCGCGCCGGAGTACTCGCGGGATCGGCAAGCGGGGAGGATGGTGGAGGTGCTTCAGGGCGTGGCTCGGGGATAGGGGAAAGGGGTGAGCGCTTCTGCCGGCAACAGGCGCGCAGGCTACGTGCCCACGCAGGCGCACCCGCCCACGCAGGCCACACGGTCGCGCAACAAAATGTTGCGATTTGCGTCGTGGAATGCGTTTCACGCGCGGAAACGCAACATTCGGTTGCACTGAAGCAAGCTTCCTTCGCCCTGGCAACGCGGCGACGACACCGTCGCCATCTGGGGCACCGGCACCCCATGGTGCAAGTTCCTCCATGTAGACGAACTGGCAGATACAGCCGTGTTTCTGATGCAGAACCACTCGGGCGAGCAATTCGTCAACGTCGGCACCGGCACCGACCTCACCATTCTCGAGCTGGATTTGAACACGTGTTTCGGCCCGCGATCGAGAGTGTCTGGGTTGACGGCACACCGCTTCACGCCGTGCGGGTCGATGAGAGCAAGAGTGGTGATTCGATCATTTCAGAGATCATCCGGGGAATTGCGCAATCGATTCTGGTGCTCGCCGACGTTTCGGTCGTATCCGGAGCGGGCCAGGGAAAGAAAGCGTTCAGGAACGGAAACGTGATGTACGAGCTGGGGCTTGCGCACGCGGTCAAGAGCCCGGAGAAGGTGCTCGTTGTCAGAGATGACTGCGACGATTTCCTGCTTGATGTGACGATGATTCCGCATCGCACGATCGATTTTTCTACGCCGGACTCGGCGAAACGGGAAGTGGCCGAATTGGTCGCTGACAGGATCCGCGGGCATGACCGCATCGCGGAGATCAAGCTCCGGAACTTCATTGCAGCGCTTACGCCGCATGAATACGCTCTCCTCGAGCGTCTCGCGGCTTGTCCGGAGGGGCATACAGTGCAACTGTCCGTAGAAGTCGATGGTCGCCGCATTCTTCCGATACCGACACATGAAGGACTGTGCGGTCTGCGTGCAGCGGGTCTTGCGCGAGCGACGTTCGTGGAAGAGTGCCCCGATCCATGCTATTCGCTGACAAGGCGCGGTCGACAGGTTCCCTTTGGGACAACGTTTAAGGATGCTCCGCGGGCAGGAGAAAGCTGCTTGCGGAGCATTCCTTCGGCTGCAATGTCAGGCAGCGGCGGGAGCCCCGCCAAATGCTGGTACCGGAAACCCCACGGACATCGAAACCTGCTCCAGTGCGCCTACCTTGACAGCCTTGGCCTGATACCCATCGCGCACCAGGTCCTTGATGTGCAACTTGTTGATGAAGAACATGAATACAAGATTGCTAATACCCCACGTAAAGAGGGCCGCGACAAGCATTTCTGAATGGATCCTCGAGATTTAACCGCTATCACGGTCAGGCGGCGTCTTTTGACGTCTGGATGGTGATGGCGTCGTGATCGAGCCACACGCGAACAATCACGTTCGCCAGGCGACGAGGGCGAGTGGCTGCGTGATCGCATCGGATAACCCGGATCACCATACTTCCCGGACTCGAAGTTCACTTCACACCGGCCGATATCACGATCGACGGCAAGCCCCGCAACACCATTAGTGCGCGGTTCACTAATCACCCTGAAATCCAGCAGCGGCGCGGGTTTGCAGCATTTCGCAGGGCCGACTCGTTAGAGTTCAAGAAGATGGCTGTCCACTACATTCCAGCAAAACAGGAGCGCATCGACATCTTCGCCGCGTTCGTAGCAGAGGTTATGAGCGTCATACGGAAACCGCCACGAACGTCACCCCTGCAAAGGAGCAAGTTGACCGATGTCCCCTCTACTCCGGGGATCTATGCAATATATGAAAAAGGAGAGCTGATCTATGTCGGCGAGTCGGGATGTCTGAAGGAGCGGATCGGAGATTTGTTTAGAACGAAGAATCACTCGCTTCGACGATCTCTGGGTGCGGAGCGATTCAGACACTTTCCGGGTTTTGTGCCTGCGACCACTAAGCAAGATTTCACTGCGGAAGTCGAAGCGGCGTTGAACAGTCTCTATCAGAACTGTCTTTCAATTCTGATTGTGCCGGTGGAATTTGGAAGAAAGGAGATTGAGGAACAGTTTGTGGATGCGGGCGGGAATCTGCGCAACAAGAGAGGGCGGCGTGGGAGATAAGTTCAACCTCACACACATCATCCCGCAGTGCAGCCCGACGAGGTGTATCAACCTGGGCGCGCAGAGCCACGTGGCGTTGCGCTTCGAGGCGCCCGAGTACATAGCCGACGTTGATGCACTGGCCACCGCGGCATGGTCGGCTCCGCCATCGCGCGCCGCCTGCTGGCCGACGGCGCGTCGCACCAGCTGCTGCGTTCGCGCAGCGAGCTCGACCTCACCGACCAGGCCGCGGTCGAGGCCTTCTTCGCGGCCGAGAAGCCCGAGTACGTGTTCCTCCCCGCCGCGAAGGTCGGCGGCATCCACGCCAACAACGCGTATCCGGCCGAGTTCCTGCGCGACAACCTGGCCATCCAGACCAACGTGATCCACTCGGCCTGGAAGCGCGGCGCCGCCAAGCTCTGCTTCCTCGGCTCGTCGTGCATCTATCCGAAGCTCGCGCCGCAGCCGCTGCGCGAGGAATACCTGCTCACCGGCCCACTGGAGCCCACCAACGAGTGGTAAGCGGTAGCCAAGATCGCCAGCATCAAAATATGCCAGGCTTATCGCCGCCAGTATCGTTTTGACGCGATCTCGCTGATGCACCTCTACGGCCCCGGGGACAACTGTCACTCCGAGAATTCGCACGTGCTGCCGGCGCTGATCCGCCGCTTCCATGAGGCCAGGCAGCGCGGCGACGCTAGCGTCGCCATCTGGGGCACCGGCACCCCGTGCCGTGAGTTCCCGCATGTAGACGATCTGGCAGACGCCGCCGTGTTTCTGATGCAGAACCACTCGGGCGAGCAGTTCGTCAAAGCCGGCACCGGCACCGACCTCACCATTCTCGAGCTGGCACAACTCGTCGCCGACGTCGTCGGCTTCACCGGCGCGATCGTCACCGACCCCTCGAAGCCCGACGGCACCCCCCGCAAGCTGCTCGACGTGAGCCGCCTCGATGCGATGGGCTGGAAGGCGCGCATCGGGCTGCGCGAGGGGGTAGCGGGCGCTTACGCCTGGTATCTCGAGAACGCGGCGACGGCGCAGGGGTGAGGGGGCCCCGGCTCGCCCAGCGCACTCCGGGCCACACGGTACAGAGCGACCGCAACAAAATGATGCGTTTCCCGTCGTGGAATGCGTTCCACGGTCGAAAACGCATCATTTTGTTGCGGTCGTAGCGTCGCGCGTGGGCCGCGGCGTACCGGCCGAGCCGTTGCGGACCGCCCGCACCCCGCAGCGCCCGCGCCGCCCGTGCCCTGCAGCGTCCGCGCGGCCCGTGCCCTGCAGCGTTCGCCCCGCCCCCGCGCACTCCGCACCCGCTACCGCCCCCGCCACTCACGCACCGCGCCCCACCCCGGCGCCGCCCGCAGCAGTTGCGCAATCGAGAGGCGCGGGTCGGCCAGCACCAGCGCCATGGCGCGCAACTCGTCAGCGTTCAGCCCTTGCCGGCTCTCGGGTGACGCTCGCACGCGCTCCTCGGCCAGGGCCTGTGCGTCCTGATCCCCGCCCGGAGCTGGCGCGCTGTCGACCGTAAGCGCACGCATCGTCCTCCACGCGTTCGTGCGGTGACGCCGCACGTGTCGTGCGAGCTCCGGTGCCCGATAGCGCGTCCAGCGCGCGCCCGCCAGCAGGAACAGCCGGCGCTCCGCGGGGCTGAACTCGGCAGGCACCAGGCTCGGGCTTCGCAGCACGAGCGCGACGGCCGTCGCGAGCGCGTCGATCGAGGCGTCCTTCGACTCGTTCGCGAGAAACGGCTGCGGATCGGCCAGCGGGCTCGCGTCGCGCACCGACACGTCGGACGAGACGTACTGGTGCAGCCATTCGGCGTACGACCGCCCGTCGCAACCCATCGCGCGCGCCCAGCGCGGGCGATCGACGCACGGGCGCGCAACGGCGCCGACCCAGTCGCGATGCGTGCTCCACTCCCATTCGAGCGGGCTGCCGCAGAGGTCGTCGCGGCTCGGGTTCAGGTGGATGTAGCGCACCGTCCGCGCAATGTGCCGCTTGTCGCGCTGCACCTTCTCCGGCGGCGGAATCGGCTCCCACTCGAACTCGATTGGCGCCACGCGACGCGCCCGCATGCGCAGGCGAAACGCCGACAGCACGCGCGCCAGCGCCCGCATCGCACCGTCGCGCTCGAGTTGCGCGAGCACGTGCACGTGGTTCGGCATCAGCACGCACGCAACGAGGTCGAACCTGCGCCCGAGTCGCGCCCACAGATCGGCACACGCGAACCGGTGCTCAAAGGGCCGCGCGCCCCCGGCAGCGCGCGCGACGAGGTGCAGGAGTTCAGGCTTCGCCATGCACCGATCATGCGCGGCCGCGCCGACGCGCGCACTTGAACGGAGGGCCTAAGACGCGCGTAGCGTGGGCGGCGGCGCGTCGCCGTCCGCAACCACCACACCGTCACGTGCGCAACGGAATGTTGCGAATCCCTCCGTGGAATGCGTTCCACGCGCAAGAACGCATCATTTTGTTGCGCGGCGGTTGGAGCGTGGCAGGAGGTCCGGCAGCGTTCGAGCGCGGCAAGGGGGCGGCAGCGTTAGGGTGCGGCAGCGGCCCGGCAGCGTTGGGCTGCGGCCGAGCACGCCCGCAACCGAATGTTGCGAATCCCTCCGTGGAACGCCTTCCACGCGCGAAAACGCATCATTTTGTTGCGCGTCGTCGAAGGAGGAGGACGCCGCCGGTGGGCCGTCGCAGGAGGAGGACGCCCCCGGCGCGCCGCCGCAGCACGCAGCCCCAGCACCCCCCTACCTCCTCTCCCCCCCATACCCATACCCATACTTCCCGCGGTAATACCCATACCGCGCGCCATACCCATACCGGATCCGCGAGGGCCTGAAGCAGTTGAAGACGAAGCCGGTGGGTTCGGCGCCGCTCAGGCGGTATTGCTGCACGGCGTCGACGACGTCGGCGAGCGCGGCGCGCTTGTGGCGCACCACGAACGCGGTCACATCGGCGAAGCGGCCGAGCACCACGGCGTCGGACACGGGCAGGATGGGCGGGGCGTCGACGACGATCGCGTCAAAGTGTGCCCCCGCCCAGTCGAACACGCCGTGCAGTCGTTCTTCGGTGAGCAGGTCGCCGGGGTTGTCCACGCCGGGCCCGGCGGGCAGCAGGGAGAGGTTCGGTGCCACGTCGGGTTTGACGAATGCGGCCGGGTCGCGCCGCTCGCGCAGGATGTCGGAGAGCCCGCGGCCGGCGTCGGTCGGCAGGTAGTTGCCGATCGACGAGCGCCGGATGTCGGCGTCGATCAGCAGCACACGCTGGCCCGCGCTCGCGATCAGCGAGGCGAGGTTGGCGGCGACGAAGCTCTTGCCCTGGCCGGGCACTGACGAGGTGAGCAGGATCGTGCGTCCGCCTTCGGTGTCGGCCAGCGCCAGCTGCAGGTTCAGCCGCAGCGTGCGCAGCGCTTCCACAGCAGAAGAAGTGGGCCGCATGCGCGCGAGCAGGAAGGGCGCGTGCGCGCGGCGGCGGTCCACCGCCGCCTGCTCGGGTGAAATCGGTACGGTTGCCGAGACGTGCACACCGGTGGCGTTTTCGAGTTCCTGCGGATCGCGCACCGGTCCGCGCAGCGCGGCGAGCAGTTGCGCGAGCAGGAAGCCACCCGCGAGTCCGCCGAGCAGCCCCACTGCCACCACCAGCGCGCGGCGCGGCTTGGTCGGCCGCTCGGGCACGACCGCGCGATCGACGATCGACACGTTGGCGATCGTGCCGGCGCGCGCCACGCGCAGCTGCTGCGCGTTGTTCAGCA